>CAZMNL010000803.1:0-1916 GCA_964567525.1 uncultured Anaerolineaceae bacterium | reverse complement strand
TGCGATCCGTCAATACAGCGTTGACCCGCACCTGGGCGGGCGCGAAGGACTCGCCACGTTCCGTAAGCGTTTAGCCGAGCGCGGCATATGGCTGGTGCTGGACTTTGTGCCTAATCATGTCGCTACCGACCATCCCTGGCTGGAGCATCATCCCGCCTGTGTGATCCAGGGGTCGCTTTCTGACCTCAACACGCAGCCGGGATATTTTTTTCTGGGGCCGAAAGGGCGCGTCTTCGCGCATGGGCGCGATCCGCACTTCCCCGCCTGGACGGATACCGCACAGCTTCACGCCTTCAGCCCGGCTTACCGCGCCGCCGCCATCGAAACGCTGCTGGATATCGCCAGCCAGTGCGACGCGATCCGCTGCGATATGGCGATGCTGGTCACCAGCCGCGTCTTTCAGCAGACCTGGAATGACCGGGCGGGCGATTTGCCGCCGACCGAGTTCTGGGACGACGTAATCCCGACCATCAAGGCGCAGTATCCCGGCTTCAAGTTCATGGCAGAAGTCTACTGGGATATGGAATGGCATTTGCAGCAGCAGGGTTTTGATTTTACCTATGACAAACAGCTCTACGACCGGCTGAAGAACGACACCGCCCACGCCCTGATCGGACACCTGTATGCCGAGGCCGGTTACCAGTCGGCGATGATCCGCTTCATCGAGAATCACGACGAACTGCGCGCGACGATGTCGCTGGGGCCGGGCCGCGATCTCGCCGCCGCTGTGCTGATCGCCACACTGCCGGGCGCTACGCTGCTGCACGAGGGCCAGTTCGCCGGGCATCGCGTCAAACTGCCGGTGCAGTTGGGCCGCCGCCCGCTGGAACCGGATAATGAGGCTGTCGCACACTTTTACCGGATGCTGCTCTCTGAGGTGGCGCATCCGATCTATCACGAGGGCGACTGGCGGCTGCGTGACTGCGCGCCCGCCTGGGACCGCAACGACACGCACCGTTACCTGGTGGCGTATACGTGGCGCGCGGGCGATGAACGGCGGCTGGTGGTGGTCAACTATTCGCCGTCCAACGCGCAGAGCCGTATTGCGCTGCCGGATTTCGATCTCGCCGGGCAGACGTGGCGCTTGTACGACGTGATGCACCTGTACGAATACGAACGCAAGGGCAGCGAGATCGCCGAGGACGGGTTGTTCGTCGATCTCCCGCCCTGGCAGACGCACATTTTTACGTTTAACGGGCATTAAGGCTACGCCAAGAAAATAATTACCCCATCCCGCGCGCACTACGTGCGCGTTCCCCCTTCCCTCAGGGAAGGGGAGCAAAGGCCAGCTTATTTGGGTGATTTATTTCCTGGATCAGCCTAACGATCACAAGCAGGGGGCGTAGTGTGGTTGTACGCCCCTGCCAACCCCTTAACGGCCCCAGCCGACATAATGCGCCGCCAGCGAATCCACGCGCCCGCCGTAGGACTCCCCAAACAGGTTCAGGTGGACGAGGATATAGTACAACTGGTAGAGCGCGCGGCGCTCATCGTAGCCCGGCGCGGGCCACGTCGCGAAATACGCATCATAAAACGCCCCGGAGAATCCGCCGAACAACTCGCTCATGGCGAGGTCCATCTCGCGGTGTCCGTAGCACACCGCCGGATCGATCAGCACCGCCGCCCCACTCGCGTCCACGAGGTAGTTACCGCCCCACAGATCGCCGTGCAGCAGCGACGGCGGGATCGCGTCGTCGTCCAGAATCTCCGGCAGGCGCGCCATCAAGCGTGTGAGCAGGTCCTCGCGGCGCGCGGGCAGACGTCCGCGCTGGCGGGCGAGCGTCATCTGGCAGCCGATGCGCTGTTCGCGGTAGAACGCGGCCCAGCTTGCGGTCGGCGTGTTAGGCTGCGGCAGCCGCCCGATGAAGTTATCACGGTCCAGGCCGTGACTCTCGGCGGTTGTGCGGTGCAGCGCC
>CAZMNL010000802.1:0-1917 GCA_964567525.1 uncultured Anaerolineaceae bacterium | reverse complement strand
CGCGAGCCGGAAAACGGCCACCTGTACTACTTCAACTATCCGCTGGAAGACGGCGGCGGCATCCCGGTCGCCACCACCCGCCCGGAGACGATCCTGGGCGATACGGCGGTGGCCGTGCATCCTGAAGACCCGCGCTATAAAGACTACATCGGCAAGTTCGCGCTGGTGCCGGTGCTCAACCGCCGCATCCCCGTGATCGCCGATCCGTATGTGGACCGCGAGTTCGGAACCGGCGCGCTGAAGATCACGCCCGGCCACGATCCCAACGACTACGAGATCGGGCAGCGGCACGGGCTGGCGCTGGTCAACATCATGAACCGTGACGCCACGCTCAACGACGAGGCCGGGCCGTATGCCGGTATGGACCGCTTCGCCGCGCGCAAAAAGCTGTGGGCCGACATGGAAGCCGCCGGGATGACGATCAAAGTCGAGCCGCATTCGCACGTCGTGCCGCGCTCGCAGCGCGGCGGCGAGGTGATCGAACCGCTGGTCAGCGAGCAGTGGTTCGTCACCATCGAGCCGCTGGCCGAAAAAGCCGTCGCTGCCGTGCGGGATGGGCGGATTCGCATCATTCCGGAGCACTTCGAGCGCGTGTACTTCAACTGGATGGAGAATATCGAGGACTGGTGCATCAGCCGCCAACTCTGGTGGGGCCACCGCATCCCGGCATGGCACTGCGCGGACTGCGGTCAGATCACTGTCGCGCGTGAGGACCCGACCGAATGCGCGCACTGCGGCAGCGCCAACATTGAGCAAGACCCGGACGTGCTGGATACGTGGTTTAGCTCCGGGTTGTGGCCGTTCAGCACGCTCGGTTGGCCGGACGACACGCCCGATCTCGCGCGCTACTACCCGACGGACATCATGGAAA
This sequence comes from uncultured Anaerolineaceae bacterium, assembly GCA_964567525.1. GTDB lineage: Bacteria > Chloroflexota > Anaerolineae > Aggregatilineales > Aggregatilineaceae > CAYRNY01. Next base: position 1,046 of record CAZMNL010000802.1, on the reverse strand, counting down.
CCGGCTACGACATCCTGTTCTTCTGGGTCGCGCGCATGATCATGTCCGGCCTGTGGTATACCGATCAAATCCCGTTCCACACCGTCTACCTGCACGGGCTGGTCAGAGACGAGCACGGCAAGAAGATGAGCAAGTCCTACGGCAACGTGATCGATCCGCTGGTGATCGTGGACAAATACGGCACGGACGCGCTGCGCTTCACGCTGCTGACCGGCAGTTCGTCCGGCAACGACATGAATCTGGCCGAGAGCCGCATCGAGTACAGCCGCAACTTTGGCAACAAACTCTGGCAGATGTCACGCTTCACGATCAGCAACCTGGAAGGTTACACGCCGCGCGCCACGCCCGACTACGCCGCGCTGGACCTGCCCTCCCGCTGGATTCTCAGCCGCCTGCACGGGCTGATCGCCAATGTGCAGCGCCTGTTCGATACCTACCAGTACGGCGAGGCGGGCCGCCAGGTGCTCGAATTCCTGTGGAACGAGTTCGCTGACTGGTACGTCGAGATCAGCAAAAACGCGCTCTACGGCGGCGACACCGCGGCCCGCGAGCATACGCTGGACGTGCTGGTGTACGTGATCAACAACAGCCTGCGCCTGCTGCACCCCTACATCCCCTACATCACCGAGGAAATCTGGGCGTACCTGCCCACCGGTGACGAAACGCCCCTGATCCTGGCGCAGTGGCCGGGGGCTAACGCAGACTGGATCGATCAGAACGCCGAAGCCGAGTTCGCGGTCCTGATGGACCTGGTGCGCGGCATCCGTAACGCCCGCGCCGAATACGATGTCGAGCCAGGCCGCCGCATCGCCGCGCTGATCGATCCCGGTGACCATGTTGATCTGCTCAACACGCACACGGACCTGTTCTCGCGCCTGTGCAACGTGGAAAACATCACGCTGCTGAACGAGAACGACGCCACGCCCGAACAGGCCGCCACCGTGATCGCCGCCGACGTGACCGCCTATCTGCCGCTGGCCGCGCTGGTCGATCTCGCCGCCGAGCGCACGCGCCTGCGCGACGAACTGGACAACCTGCAACAGCAG
>CAZMNL010000801.1:0-1917 GCA_964567525.1 uncultured Anaerolineaceae bacterium | reverse complement strand
GCTGCTGCCCGCGACGGCGGCGGCACAGGGCAACAACGAGTTTGAGCTGCCCCCCGGCGTCACCTGGGACGAGGTGAACCGCATTGCGCACAAAATGTCGTGTGACGTGTGCGAGGGCATCCCGCTCGATGAGTGCGAGAGCGTGGCCTGCCGCCAGTGGCGCGAAGAGATTGCGCGGCAGTTGGGTGAAGGCCGCACCGAAGACGAAATTTTCGATTACTTCATCGAACGTTACGGCTCAGATGTGGCTACTCTGCCGCGCAGCACCGGCGACCGTTTGCTGGCGCTCGCCGTGCCCGTGATCCTGCTGTTGGTGGTCGGCGTGGTGGGCGCGCGGCGGGTCTGGCATTACCGCCAGCGCGGCCATCAGGCCGGGGAAGTGATGCGCCGCACGCACGCCGCCCGGCTCCAGGCGCGCCCGGTCCCGGACGAAATCGACCCGGCGCTGCTCGAACGGCTGGCCCGTGATTTGGAGAGTTTCGACGCATGAGCAACAACGACATGGTAAACCCCAACACCACACCCCCAAACGACGACCTGCCGGAGTGGTTGCAGGACGCGACCGGCGGCGGCGACAAGCCGCACAGCGACGCCGTGCCGCAGCGGTTTTCAACCGGCATGGTGATCGGGTTGGTGGTTGTGCTGGCGATCATCGGCGTGATCGGCTACGCGATGATCGACCGCGAGCGCCAGAAGGACACGCCCAAAGAAGGCCCCGCGCCGGATTTCGCCGTCACGATGTACGACTTCAACCTTATCGCCATGCCCGGCGAGTCCGTCAGCCGGGATGCGCTCATCGGGCAGGCGTATGTGATCAACTTCTGGGCGAGCTACTGCATTCCCTGCCAGCGCGAAGCCGCCATGCTGGAACGCATCTGGCAGACCTACCGCGACCGGGGCGTGATCTTCCTGGGCATCAACACCGAGGACCCGGAAAAAGACGCGCTCGATTACCTGGTCGAATACGGGATCACCTTCCCGAACGCGCCGGATCGGGGCGCGCGCATGGAAAAAGCCTATCGCATTACCGGGATTCCTGAGACGTTTGTGATCGATATCAACGGCGATATCGTGGCGCATTTTCTCTCAGAGCCGAACGAACGCGCGCTGACCGCCGCGATTGATCGCGCCCTGAGCGCAGCACCCAAAGGGAACGAATCGTGACGACGCACGAAAAAACATCCGCCGACAACCAACCGGCGGCTTCCACCCCGTCCCGCCTGTCGCTTGGTGAGCTTGAGTTTGTGCTGGTGTTCAGCCTGTTGATCCTGGCGGCGGGGGTGGTCGTTTGGCTGAACTACCGCGATAATCTGCGGGATGTGTACGACGGGCTGTCCGGCTTCTCGACCGGGGGGCTGGCGTTGCTGGGGCTGGTGCTGGCGGGCAGCGTGTTTTCCGCGCTGATCCCGGTGCTGGTGCGCGAGCCAGATTCCACCGCCGCGCCCGATGTGCCGCTGCTGCGCGGGACCGCGCGCCAGAATCGCGCGCTGGAGATCTTCCACGCCGAAAAACAACGCCTGCTGCGCGCGATCCGCGATATGGACTTTGATTACGATATGGGCAAGCTGCCCGACGCGATCTACGCCGAACAGCGCGTGTACCTGGTGCGGCAGGCGGTCGCGGTTCTGCGGCGGCTGGATGCGCTGGAAGCCGAGATCGAAGCGCAGCAGGACCGCGTCGCGGCGGCGCTGGCGGCCTTCCGGGGTGAGCGTTGACCAAAACCAAGAATCTACAGGTAAAATCAAACTCCTATGACTAAACGGTTGTTTTCGATTCGGTGGGTGGCGTTCGCCATCCTGATAAGCGCGGCGCTGGTCATCAGCGCGTGTGATGCCAACCTCTCCGGCGAACCGGAGATCAAGCGGGAAGCTGAGATCGTCACGCTTCCTACGCGCGTCCCCTCCCCAACCCCTACAG
>CAZMNL010000800.1:0-1918 GCA_964567525.1 uncultured Anaerolineaceae bacterium | reverse complement strand
AGCTAAGGCTGATCCAGGAAATAAATCACCCAAATAAGCTGGCCTTTGCTCCCCTTCCCTGAGGGAAGGGGTTGTGGGGGATGGGGTAATTATTTTCTTGGCGTAGCCTAACCGCGAATATGCGCGAATGATAACGCATCCGGTGGGGTGGGGCGAGAGGGCCACGAAGAACCGGCGTTGAGGTGTGATATCGCCCCGACAACGCACCCCCTTGCCACGCCCAACTTGTGCAAAACGCCGAACGATGCGAGAATGCACCCACACACCGCGATCAGGGACTTAGCGGTGGGCGAGATCGGCCTGGGGAAGAAATGCGAGCCAGCAAACGAAGGGAACCACGTGACGTATAAACGCGAAGCTCTCCACCACCTGATCGAACGCACGCTCCAGCGCAATACCTTCACCGCCAACCAGCGCATCCGCATTGTGATGTGCGGCGAAAATGTGTGGCTGGTCGGCACGGTATCTCACGCCGACCTGATCGCGGAAGCGGTTGCTACGGTCGAGGCCGTGGCCCCGTTCATCAACGTCTACAGCCGCTTGAAGGTGCGCGGGCGCTTTCCAATCGTCTGAGCACCGCACGTCCGGCGGTCACAGGCACATCGGACAACCAGGCTCAAAAAAGGGGGCGAACCATGACGACTCGCGCGCTCAATATCCTGATCATACACGGGGTTGGCTGGGGGGCAGGTGGCAAGGATTACGCCAAACCCCTGCAACGTAACATCGCCGAGGCGTTCGAGGGGGCAGTGCGGCGGCTGCGGCTGCCGGATGTCCCCGCGCCGGAGTTCGCCGCCAGAAATGCGCTGCGCTTCAACGCGGTGTACTGGTCCCCGGTCACGCAGAGGCCGCAGGACGCGCTGATCAAGCTGATGGGCCAGCGCGGGTGGCCGCTGCTGCGGCGGCTCAACCCCTTCACGCTGGCGCGGCGGCAAATGGTCGGGCTGCTGGGCGACGTGATCGCGTATGAGGGCGGCGGGCAGAACCCGGTCTATGCGGCGATTCACGGCGTCGTGCGCGAGAGCGCGCAGACGCTCGCCCGTGCTGCTGATCTGCCGGACGACAGCCGCGCGCCCCTGACCGTGATCGGGCACAGCCTGGGCAGCGTGATCGCGTCCGACTTCGTGTGGGACCACACACGCGGCGCGGACGAACCGCACCATTTCCGCGACTTTCCCTTCTCCGTCAAAAACATGGTGCTGCTCGGCTCTCCGATGGCGATCTATGCGCTGCGCGGCAACCCCAACGCCGGACCCGACGAGATCGCCGAGTCGCTCAGTTCGCCCGTTGCGGTAGACCCGGACGGCGGTACGTGGCTGAATATGTACAGCCAGCAGGACCCGATCGGTTTCCCGCTGAAACCGATCCGCGCGTATGCTGAGTCGGGCGTGATCGATATCCCGGTGCGCGCCGGAAGCTGGCTGGCGTCACTCACGCCGCTGAGTCACATCGGCTACTGGAAATGCCAGGAAGTCGCCGAGATCGTCGCGCGCAAACTGGCGCTGGACTGGGCCGCGCTCAATGTGCCGGACTTCGCCGAAAAACGCTACGAAAAAGAGATCACCACCTTCCGGCGCGAAACCCGCCGGGGCCGGTGAAGCGGTAGGACTGCGTGCGCTTAAGAGGTCCCTGAATTTTCGAGGTGTGTTCAGGGCCGTGCTATCATAATGGCAGACTTGTGGTCGCACGTTGATTTTTGGGATAAGTTCTCCATGCCGCCGCTAGCGGCGACACATCAAAGGAATGAAAATGGGCGGGGATCGGCCTGCGCCCGGCGATCAAATCGCCGGGCTACAAACCTGCTGGACCGCAAAGCGGCCCGCTGATCGCGCGTTTAGCCCCGTTTACGGGGTGGCCGACCTGTAGCCCGGTCCATTCAGGACCGGGCGAGACTTACCGCTTAAAGCTATTTTCAAGG
>CAZMNL010000799.1:0-1920 GCA_964567525.1 uncultured Anaerolineaceae bacterium | reverse complement strand
GTGTCGTCGTCATGGGGAGTTTTCCTTTCGTGTGCCGCATAAAAGACGTATACGATTCCGGCAGATTATAGCAGCGCGGCCCTTTACACGCGGCACGGCGTGCGAAATGGCGTATAATGGGGGCGTAAGTTGTGTTCTTTTGTTCAGATGAGGTGTAGACAAATGTTTAAAAAGTTGACCTTGTTCCTGTTGATTTTCGCGCTGCTGCCGGTAGCGCTGCCCGCCGCCGCGCAGGATGGCGAGGACCTGCCCTGCCTGGCCGAAACCGATCTCGACTTCCTGACCGATTACGGTTACGCGCTTGACAGCGCCGACCAGGGCGCGTTCACTGCCGCACTTGCGGGGATCGTCGGCGAGACGGAATATCCCGAAGCCATCGACGCGGACGGGTTCACCACGCTGGAAGCCGTGCTGACCGCGCTGTACTTCGTCAACGTGGACGAACTCGGCTACACGTACCCCGCTGATAAGGTCGCCGAGGCGCTCGACGGCTGGGGCGCGGACGACCTGGATAGCGAGCGCCAGCACGAACTCGCCGCCGCGATTGATGCCGGGCTGCTGGGTGCGACCTGCCAGGGCGTGGACCTCAGCGCCGAAGCGGACGCCGCCTTCGCCAACTACGTGCTGTACAAGACGCTGGTCTTCACCGGCAATTACAAGCACTTCCTGGGCTACACCCACGACGCGGATATCTACAACAAGATTTACTTCACCTGGAACTCGTTCGACCAGGTGCTCGCGCCGGACTTCCAGGAACCCGCCAACGACCTGATCAAAGCGGGCGTGATCACCGGCTACAACGTCAAGCGCGTGGCGCTCGATGCACGCTTCGACCCCGACCACGCGATTGTCTACGGGCACAGCAACATCGCCCACGCCATCCAGTTGATCGGCCTGCTGCGCAGCGAAGACCTGGAAGCCAAAGTCCTGCTTGAGCCAAAAACGTCTGCGTTCCTGTACCTGGCGGAGTGGGGCGAACCCTGGGTGAGTCCGGAATTCCAGGTCGAGCCACTGGAAGACGGTAACTACATCGCTTACGCGAAGGAATACGATCTCGCGCTGGAGTTCGACGACATCGACGACATGCTGCGCTTCGACGCGGTGATCAAAGCCTACGCCAAGAAGAACGAGCAGGATCAGCCCGGCCTGCTGCTGGGGTCGTGGTGGCAGCCGCTCTACAGCACGCGCGTAGCGGTGGAAGACTATATCGCCGTGGTGAACAACGTCGCGTTTGGCACGGAAGTCTACATCCAGTCGTTTTCGCTGGTGGAGAACTCCGAGCAGATCGCCGCTGAGTTCGCCGCCGCGTATCCCGATGCCGACGTGACCACCTGGGACCTGTGGGTGAACGAGGCGTTCCATAACTACCTGCTGGGCGAAGCGCAGTAAGGCGCGTCCCGGCTCATCACGATGACAACCCCGCGCGCGGAGGGGCTGCACACGCTCTCCGCGCGCGGCATTTTCCCCTGCGCCACGAATCGGCCTATAATTGATGACAGGATCGCGTTTGTCTGCGAAACCACCGCACGCGGTCGCCGTGTGCTTTTAGCTGACCGCTGAAAGCTAACCGCTAAAAGCTTCTTTCAAGGAGGCACACCTATGCTCTACCGTGCAGGCGTTATCGCGGCGCTGATCGCCGCGCTCATCAGCCCGGTGATCGGCGCGACTCCGGCCCGCGCGCAGGAGGCCCCGCCGGCGGTCACGGCGGCGCTGGCCGCGCTCAATGCGCAGTTAGGGGCCAATCTCACGCTTGATGACCTGGATAGCTGGCAGTGGACACAGCGCAATTTCCCCGACCGCAGCCTGGACTGTCCCGTTGAGGGCTACACCTACCCGCAGTTCAGCACCAACGGCACGATTGTGCTGCTGGTCTATAACGGGATTCAGTACGATTTCCGCGTGTATAGCGGCAGCCTGCAA
>CAZMNL010000798.1:0-1921 GCA_964567525.1 uncultured Anaerolineaceae bacterium | reverse complement strand
GCCCTGTTCACGGACCAGGGCCTCGAACCCCCGCCCAACGTGCCGGACTTCGACCGTTTTGTGGACGAGTACAAAGACCGTCTCGACGCCGTGTTTATCATGACGCCGCACAAATACCACCACGATCACACCAAAGCCTGCCTCGAAGCCGGGCTGGATGTGCTGCTCGAAAAGCCGATGACGATCAACGCGGACGAGGCCCGCGCGCTGATCGCCACCCGCGACCGCACCGGCAAGCACCTGGTGGTCGCGTTCCAGGGCAGCCTGTCGCCGCAGGTGCGCGCGGCGGTGCGCATGATGCGCGCCGGGGAACTGGGCGCGCTGCGCAGCATCAGCGCCTCGATCTGGCAGGGCTGGCACACGCAGGTCGGCGGCACATGGCGCACACAGCCGGAACTCTCCGGCGGCGGGTTTATGTTCGATACCGGCGCGCACATGCTCAACACGGTCGCCGATCTCGCCGACCAGGAGTTTGTCGAGGTGGCGGCGTGGCTGGATAACGGGGGTAACGCGGTAGACATTAACGGCGTGGTGATGGCGAAACTCAAGTCCGGCGCGATGGTCACGATGCACGGCTCCGGCGATACGATCCCGACGTGCAAATCCGATATCCGCGTTTTTTGCGAGCGCGGCATCCTGATCACCGGCGCGTGGGGTGAGCTGCTCAAGCTCCAGCGGCACGGGCGCAAGACGTTTCGCAATGTGGACGTTGAAGCCTCGAAAGGCCCCTGGGAGACGTTTTTGCAGGTGCGCAGCGGGCAGATTGCCAACCCCAGCCCGCCGGAAGTGGGGCTGCGCATGATCAAGGTGTGGGACGCGATCCGCGAGTCAGCGGCCCAGCGCGGCGCGGTGATCCAGGTCGATAACCGGTAGGGGGCAGTATGCACGATGAAGACCGCACGCGCGAAGACCTGATCGCCGAACTACACGATCTGCGGGAGCGCGTGCGCGCGCTCGAAGGCGGCAGCGAGGCGCTGGCAAGCGCCGTGCTGTCGGAATTCCTGCACGATATCCGCAACCTGATCGCGGTGGTCAGTCTTAACGCCGACCTGCTCAACTTTGCGTTAGCGCGCGAGGTCCCGCGCGAGCAGTGGGCGCAGATGGTTGAGGAACTGCTGCGATCCACACAAACTTTGAAACAGTTTATGACCGCTTACGAGTCGCACAGCCAGCGGAACGAGATGATCCGCGCTGTGCGCGATACCCTGGAGGAGCAATCCAAACATGACACATCCGATCCGCGTGACCGTCTGGAATGAGTATCGCCACGAAAAAATCCGCGACGACGTAGCCGCGATCTACCCCGACGGCATTCATAGCGTGATTGCGGACTTCCTGCGCGGGGCCGGATTCGCGGTCCGCACCGCGACGCTGGACCAACCGTATCACGGCCTGACCGACGAGGTGCTCGATCAGACCGACGTGCTGACGTGGTGGGGGCACATGGGGCACAACGACGTATCCGACGAGATCGTCGATAAGGTGCAGGCGCGCGTGCTGGATGGCATGGGCCTGGTTGTGCTGCATTCCGGGCACTTTTCGAAGGTGTTTAAGCGCCTGATGGGTACATCCTGTAACCTGTGGTGGCGCGAAGCTGCCGAAAAAGAGCGCGTCTGGGTGGTGGAGCCGGGGCATCCTATCGCCGCCGGGCTGCCGCCTTACTTCGAGATTCCCCAGGCGGAGATGTACGGCGAGCACTTCGGCATCCCGCAGCCGGAAACGCTGGTCTTCGTGAGCTGGTTCGCGGGCGGCGAGGTCTTCCGCAGCGGGGCGACCTTCCGGCGCGGGCGCGGCAAAATCTTCTACTTCCGGCCCGGCCACGAAACCTACCCGATCTACTACCAGGACGAGGTACAGCGCGTGATCATCAACGCGGCGCGGTGGTGTGCGCCGGTCGCGATCACGCCGATCCAGTACGGCA
>CAZMNL010000797.1:0-1930 GCA_964567525.1 uncultured Anaerolineaceae bacterium | reverse complement strand
CGGGCGGCGGCAGCCAGCTTAAGGGCTTGTGCGAGCGCGTCGCTGATGAGGTCAATATCCGCGTGTGGCTCGCCGAAGACTCGATGACGTGCGTGGCGCGCGGCGCGGGCCGCATCCTGGAAGATTACGACAACCTGCGCGATCTGCTGGCCGGGTTGGAACGCGGCTCGACACAGCACTGAACCGCAGACCGGGTCATGATCGACGCTCAGCGGCCCCGAATCGTGTGGTTCGGGGCGTTTTGATCGCGCGGGCGCTGCATCCCGACACACAAGGACAATGTTTATGGTCAGGTTGATTTTTCGATTGCTGCATTCGCGCCTGGGGTTGCACTGGTTCACGCGCCTGTCCCCCGGTCAGCAGGATCACCTGCTGTTTTACTGGCTGGACAAGGCCCTGAGCCAACGCCGCGCGCTGGAACAGTTCAAACTGCTGCGGGGCATCTACCACCGGCGGAAGTTGCGCACGTTCCCGATGCTGGAGTCCTGGCGCTATGCGCGCGTATATGGGTTCTTCAGCAGCATTGAGCGCGTGCGTGATATTCCGGGCGACGTGGTTGAGTTCGGCGTGGGGCGCGGCCATTCGCTGGCCTACATGGTCTATGCGCTGGCCTTCTTCGGCATCAACAAAACGGTCTACGGCTTTGACTCGTTCGAGGGCTTCGCGCCCGGCGTCGAACACGATATCGGGCAGCGCGTGACGCACGCGGGCATGACGCCGCCCGGCTGGGACAACACCTCGCCGGAACTCATCCGGGCGATCTTCGATTTCGACCGCACACAGCAATCCGTCGGGGAAAGCCTGCTGCGCGCGCGCGAGGTCCCGGTCACGCTGGTCAAGGGCTACTTCTCCGACACGGCCACCGACGCCAACCTGCCCGACCGTATCGCGCTGCTGCACATTGACTGCGACATGTACGAGCCGACCAAACAGGCGCTTGAGGCGTGCCTGCCGCGTATGCAGCCCGGCGGCCTGATCATCTTCGACGAATACGACAGCGCGGAAACGTGGCCCGGCGAAAAGAAAGCCGCCGACGAAATCTGCGCGGCCTGGGGACTCGATGTTGCGTATTCAGAAACCGTCCGGCGGCACTGCATCACCATCCCGGAAGCATTCACCGGGCAGCCGCATTGATCGCGCGCGGCGGTCCGGTTATACTACGCGGCGGTAATTCACGGGTCCGGGAGGGGCGATGGCAACGCGCGGCAGCCGCGTTTTTACATTCGGCGTGACGATCATTGTCGTCGTGCTGCTGATTTATCTCAGCGCGCAGGGCGTGTTGGGGCCGTTCGAGAGCGTGGTGGCCGTGCCGCTGAACCTCGTCGAGAGCGCGGTGGGCCGGACAACCGGCGGCATCAGCGGCTTTGTTGATGACGTGAGCGAGTACCGCCAACTGCGCCGCCGCAACCAGGACCTTGAAGAGGCGCTGGCGATCTATCAGGCGGAACGCGCCGAACTGCTCGAAAAAGCCGCCGACTACGACCAACTGGCCGCCCTGCTGGACTACAACCGCTTCGGCCCGGACGATCACGTGTATGTGACCTGCGACGTGATCGGCGCGGACACCACCGGCTTTGTGGACGCCATTCATATCAACTGCGGGCGGCGTGACGGCCTGGAACCACTCGACCCGGTGGTGACATCGCTGGGGCTGGTCGGGCGCGTGCGCACCGTCTCCGCGACCGGGGCCGAGGTGCAGTTGGTCACGGACGCGAACAGTTCGGTGAACGCGCGCCTGCAAGCCACGCGCGAGGATGGCGTGGTGCGCGGCCAGTTGACCGGCGACCTGCTGATGTCGTTCCTGCCGCTGGAAGCGACCATTCAGGAAGGCGACCTGGTGCTGACCAACGGCCTGGGCCAGACGCTCCCGGCGGACCTCGTGGTCTGGCTGACGAACAGCCAGCCGCGGGAATCTCGGCATCGGAACGCC
>CAZMNL010000796.1:0-1930 GCA_964567525.1 uncultured Anaerolineaceae bacterium | reverse complement strand
GCGGGCTGATCACGCTGGCGCTGCTCTACGCGCTGGCGCGGCGGCTGTTCGGCGTGCCGGTGGCGCTGGCGGCGCTGGTGGTCGGGACGGTCAATGCGCGCCTGATCCTGCTGGCGCGCACGGGCACCGCCGAGTCGTTTGTGCCGCTGTACGTGCTGCTCACGCTGATCATGCTGGCGGTGGCGTTCAACCTGCGCAGCAAAATCCGTTTTCACACCCCGGCGACCGTGTCATTGGCCGTGCTGGGGCTGCTGTTCGGCGCGGCGGGCTACCTGCACTATACCGGGCTGATCCTGGGGCCGCTGGGCGCGCTGTTTGCCGCGCACCTGGTCCTGACCCGCCAGCCGATCTCGCGCCGCATCTGGAGCGCGGCGCTGTTCGTCGTGGTGCTGGCGACGATCATCGGAATGCCCTACCTGATCTCAACGCTGCGCGAACCCGCCAACAGCGACCTGTACACCTATTGGGCGGAGCGTCCCGCCGGGCTGCGTGACCTGGTGGACGGGGCCTTACACGCGGTCGGCGGCGTCTTCTGGCAGGGCGACCCGCGCGTAACACACAGCATCGCCAGGATGCCGCTGGTTGGGCCGCTGGCGGCGCTGCTGCTGCTGGTCGGGCTGGCGGAAACGATCCGGCGCTGGCGCGATCCGCGTTACGCGCTGCTGGGGCTGGGGCTGCTGTTCGGTCTGCTCGCCGATTCCTGGGTACAGGCGGAAACCACCTTCAGCGCGAATCTGGTCGCCTATCCCGCGATCCTGATCCTGCCCGCTGTCGGCGCACAGGTGAGCGCGCACGGGCTGCGCGTGCGCGGCATCCAGGATGCATGGCAGCCGCTCGCATCGCTGTTCGTGGTGCTGCTGGCAATTAACGTGATCGTGGTACGCGAACGCTTTTTCGACGACTGGGCCGAAAAATCCGCCGTACAGGACGCCTATCACACCGATCTGGCGCGTGTGGCGCTCTACCTGGACCACCATCCCGACGGGCTGCCGGTGTCGTTCTGTACCACGCGCCTGAACACGCCGGGCGCATCCGGCCTGACGCCGCGCCAGGCGCTCGCCGCCATGCGACACCGCGACGATATCGATATCCGTCATTCGGACTGCCGCGCCGGGATCGTGCTGATCAACGCGGGCGCGCCGATGCGCTATATTTTCGGTTCCGAGGCCGACCGCGCAGTCATGCCGCCGGAACTGCGCGAATGGTTCGAGGATGCCGAGCCGGTCCCGGTCGCGGGCCTGCCAGAAGGCACCGTCCTGCGGCTGGACGTGGAACAACGCCTGCGTGACGCCGGGGGCCAGTGGCAAGCGCTCGCCCCGGTTTACTTCATGCCGGACGAAAACGATTCCGGCGGGCGGGTGGCGCTGCCCGCGCCGCTGGACGATCACCTGACGTTTGCGGGCTACGACCCGCGCGCGCTGCGCTCGCCGCGCACGGCGGGCAGTGACCCGATTGTGCTGGTCACGTACTGGCGCGTAGATGGCCCGCTGCCCGCAGACCTGGGTATCTTCGCGCACCTGCTCGCCTACCCGGAAACCGACACCGACGCCGACACGCATACCGAAACCAGCACCGAGGCGCGTGTTCCGCTGCTCGAACCCTGGGCCGAGTCCAACACGATAGACGTGATCCCGGACGAGCTTCAGCGGCGCGATTTCTTCATCCAGGTGTCGTATTTGTGGCTGGCGGAGAAACTCAAACCGGCAGAATACGCGCTGACCGTCGGGGCCTATACTGACAGCGTCTCCGTGCTGGAAAATCACCTGCTCGTGCTGGACGTGATGCGCGAATACCAGCCGCACGGCGACCGCTTTTGGCTGGGTAACGTACAGATTGAAGCGCCGGAATCCGGCGGTTAACCGGAGAAATACCTTGATCACGTTAGACGGCAGTCAGGGCGAAGGCGGCGGGCAGATCGTCCGCACGGCGG
>CAZMNL010000795.1:0-1931 GCA_964567525.1 uncultured Anaerolineaceae bacterium | reverse complement strand
GGATTGCAGCGCAATGGCTTCCAGCGCGGCGCGGGCGATGTGCGCGCGCGTCGTGCCGCGCGTCATGCCGACCAGCGTCCCGCGTGCGTAGGGGTCCCAGTAGGGCGCGCCCAGCCCGACAAACGCCGGGACCATGTACACGCCGTCGGTGCTCTCGACGCTCGCAGCCAGCCCCTCGACCTCTGGCGCGCTGTTGATGATGCCCAGCCCGTCACGGAGCCACTGTACCGCCGCGCCTGCCACAAAAACGCTGCCTTCCATCGCGTAGATGACCGGCTGCCCGCTGATCTGCCACGCAATCGTGGTCAGCAGCCCGGAATCCGAGGGAATGCCCTCGGTGCCGGTGTTGAGCAGCACGAAACTGCCCGTGCCGTAAGTGTTCTTCGCCATGCCGGGTGTGACACACACCTGCCCGAAGGTCGCCGCCTGCTGATCGCCCGCGATACCGGCCACCGGGATCGCCGCGCCGAGTACGTGCGGCAGCGCCTCGCCGTAGACCTCGCTCGACGGGCGCACCTCCGGCAGCAGCGCGCGCGGGATGTTCAGGTAGGCGAGAATCTCGTTATCCCAGTTATGTTCGTAGATGTTATACAGCAGCGTGCGGCTGGCGTTGGTCACGTCTGTGATGTGCAGCGCCCCGCCGCTGAGGTTCCACAGCAGCCACGAGTCCACCGTGCCGAACGCCAGATCGCCGGCAATCGCGCGCGCGCGCACGCCGGGCACGTTATCCAGCAGCCACGCGACCTTTGTACCGGAGAAATACGCATCAGTGACCAGCCCGGTTTTGGCGCGGATCGTCGTGTCGAAACCCTCGGCCTTGATGCGGTCGCACATCGGCGCGGTGCGGCGGCACTGCCACACAATCGCGTTATGCACCGGCTCGCCGGTTTTACGGTCCCAGATCATGGTCGTCTCGCGCTGGTTGGTGATGCTGATCGCGGCCACGTCTGAGGCGCTGATCTTCACCTGGTCGAGCACGGCGCGGGCCGTGTCGCGCTGCGTGCGCCAGATATCGTGGGGATCGTGCTCCACCCAGCCGGGCCTGGGGAAGTGCTGCGTAAATTCTTCCTGCGCGCTGGCGACCGGCTGCCCGGCCTCATCGAACAGGATCGCGCGCGAGCTGGTCGTGCCCTGGTCCAGTCCTAAAATGTATTTCGCCATAAGGGAATATGCCTTTCTGCAAACAATAAGCGGGTCTGCGCCTATTATAGCAATCTGTGCCGGTTGCGTAAGCCGCGCCGCACACAAAAAACGCCCGGCACAGGGCCGGGCGCGCGTAGAGGTACAGATACAAGATTCAGTCGTGCGGCGGGCGAACGTAAATCTTATCGTCGATGACGCGCAGCGGCCAGACCGACAGCCAATGTGAATGCAGCCAGGACTGCCCACCGCCCAGGTAACGACCGGTGTGCAGGCTGTAACGCGCGCCGTTGGTCGGTGTGATGATTGTGTCACCTATCACCTCGCCGTGCGCAATCGGTGCGCCGGTTTGCGGGCAGCGATCCTCGACCGCGAACAGCGCCGCATCGCTGGTCACGAGCAGCAGGCGCGCATCCCCGACCAGCACGGTTTTTTTGCCGCGTTCTGGCAAGTCTTCCCGTGCGCAGACCAGTACATAGTGTTCAGGAACCCGGTTATCCGTTGTCTCAGTAGCCATTAACCAATCCTCCACAACTAACCCTCAGGCCGGACAACGGGACTCGCTGCGCCGAACTACGCAACAAGCAGGAATTGGTAATGTTCCTTAGCTTTATTATACGACAGAGTCGCAGTGGTTGTCATGCAGGGCTGCTGGCCGGGTGATTCCAGATTGGGGACAGAATTTTTTCACCCCAGAGAACACAGAGATCACGGAGAAATTATGGGAGAAAACCCTGAGAAAACACGGGACGGTTTGCGGCCCCGTTCACGGAACAGATACCCTCTGGCAG
>CAZMNL010000794.1:0-1931 GCA_964567525.1 uncultured Anaerolineaceae bacterium | reverse complement strand
TCGATTTCCGGTTCGTCGTCGTAGTCATTCCACCAACTCATGCTTCACCCTCCATCACATCCCGCCGCAGCGCGACCAGGTCGTGCAGTTCCGCCGTGCTCATTTCCGACAGCCAGCTTTCACCCTCACCCACAATGCTCTCAGCCAGCGCTTGCTTATGTTCGATCAGTTCGTCAATGCGTTCTTCGAGCGTACCCAGGCAAACGAACTTATGCACCTGCACGTTTTTCGTCTGCCCGATGCGAAACGCGCGGTCGGTCGCCTGGTTTTCGACTGCCGGGTTATACCAGCGATCATAGTGAAACACGTGATTGGCCTGGGTCAGATTCAAGCCCGTGCCGCCCGCCTTGAGCGACAGCACAAACACCGTCGGCCCGCGCGGAGCCTGAAACTGCCGGACCATCTCCTGGCGTTTGGTGGCCGGTGTGCCGCCGTACAGAAACAATACTTCATCCACGAACAACTCGCGCAGATAGGCTTGCAGATGGCCGCCCATCTCGGCGTACTGGGTGAAGATCAGCGCCCGGTCGCTGCTGGCGAAGACTTCTTCGAGCATCTCAGTCAGGCGCGACAGCTTGCCGCTGCGCTCGCTCAAGGCCGCCACGCCCAACGCTTCGCCTTCCTTCAGGAACTGGGCCGGGTGGTTGCAGATCTGCTTGAGCCGGGTCAACATGCGCAGGATACTACCCCGCCGCACCATATCGTCTTCGGCAGTCTCGACCGCTTCCATCTCTTCGCGCACGGCGGCTTCATACAGGGTGGCCTGTTCGGGGGTCAGCCCGCAGTAGACCTTGTTCTCGAACTTGTCCGGCAGGTCGTCGATGATCTTGGAGTCGGTCTTCAGGCGGCGCAGGATGAACGGCGCGGTCAACTGGCGCAGAACAGCGGCGGCCTGCTGGTCGCCGTAGCGTTCAATCGGCAGGCTGAACTGCTGGCGGAAAGTGTCCCGCGCGCCGAGATAGCCCGGATTGAGGAACTGGGAAATCGACCAGAGTTCGCTCAGGCGATTCTCAACGGGTGTGCCGGTCAGCGCCAGGCGCATATCTGCCGGTAATGCGCGCGCGGCCTGCGCCTGCTTGGTGACGGGGTTTTTGATGTTCTGCGCTTCGTCGAGGGTCACGCTGGACCAGGGAACCTCTTCCAGCATTTCCCGGTCGCGGTGGATCAGCGCGTAACTGGTCAGCACCACGTCAGCTTTTTGCGCGGCCCGCGTGAAGTCTTCGCCCTGCAAGCGCTGCGGCCCGTGATGGCTGATGACCTTGAGCGACGGGGCAAAGCGGCTGAGTTCGTGCCGCCAGTTGCCCACGACCGAGGTCGGGCACACCAGCAGCGCCGGGCGATCCACCCCTAGCGCGGTCCGTTCATACAGCCAGAACGCAATCGTCTGAATCGTCTTGCCGAGGCCCATATCATCGGCCAGGCACGCGCCGAGTCCCATCTGCCGCATCCGCGTCAGCCAACCAAACCCGCGCTGCTGATAGGGACGCAGTGTCGCTTTAAGCGTCTCCGGTATGTCAGGCGCGGCGCTGGTATCCGGCTGGCGCAGGCGCTCCAGGAAATCAGGCAGCCACCCCTCAAGCTCGGCTTCGTCAAGCTCCAGCCCAGCGGGCACGTCGATGCCGTTGGCCCCGGTGGTCAGCTTGAGCGCGTCGAGGATGCCCATTTCGCCTTCGGTTTGCTGCGCGTCGAAGAACCTGAGCGCCGCTTCGATCTGGTCGGGGTCCAGCGTCACCCATTCGCCGCGAAAGCGTACTAACGGCTGCTTGAGCGCCACCAACTGCTCGAACTCCGCCCGGCTGATGCGTTCGCCGCCCAGCGAGAGTTCCCATTGATAACCAATCACTGCGTCACGAGTCAGGAAACCGCTCGGTTCCTCCGCCTGTCCCTTCAAGCGGGCTTTGGCTTTCAGGCGGGCTGTGCGTTTCGCCCAC
>CAZMNL010000793.1:1397-1932 GCA_964567525.1 uncultured Anaerolineaceae bacterium | reverse complement strand
CGCGATCACCACAAATTTCTGTACGCGCGGCGGGTGCTGGCGGGCCTGGGCTATATCGCGTTGGGCAGCGGTGACCAGTTGACGGTGAATGCGGTGCGCGGGGATGGCGTGCAGCGCTGGGGACCGCTGCGCGGGCGCGGTCACACGCTGAACCTGCTGCACTGGCTGGAAAACACCTATACGCGCGGTGGGTTTGACTTCAACGCCACGCTGCGGGACGTGGCCCTGCGCGCGCCGCGTCCCGGTGTTTGCGTCGTGGTCAGCGACCTGATGTCGTCGGAAGGCTACGAGGTTGGACTGCGCGCGCTGCAAGGGCGCGGGCACGAAGTCACCGTGATCCACACGCTCGCGCCGGACGAAGTGGACCCGGAGATTACCGGCGACCTGAAACTGGTTGATGTGGAAACCGGTATCCCGCAGGAAGTGACGATTGACGCAGGGATGAAGGAACTCTATATGCAGCGGCTTCATGCGTGGCAGGCGGAGATCGACGCCTACTGCACGCGGCGCGGGATGCACTATCTCGCGGTGACGA
>CAZMNL010000793.1:0-1387 GCA_964567525.1 uncultured Anaerolineaceae bacterium | reverse complement strand
TCAAAAATAGGAATGGCTTCAACAAGCAGTTTCTGACCTTTTAGCTCTCGATCTCGCGGTGACGACCGATACGCCCTGGGAACAGTTGATCCTGTCCGAACTGCGCAGCGCGCGCGTGGTGCATTAATGCGTATGGCGCGCTCTTTCGTAACGCCGCGCGCAGGGTGGATTGCGCTGCTGCTGGTGCTGCTCGCAGCGTTTGGACTGCGGCTGTGGGACGTGAACGCGCCGAGCGTGTGGCACGATGAGGGCTGGTCGATCCGCGCGATCCGCGACCCCATCGGCACGCCGGACGATAACACGCCGCCGCTGTACTATGCGGTGATGCATGTGATGTGGCAGGGCGCGGGTGAATCCCCGCTGGCCCTGCGTTATGGTTCGGTTTTACTGGATGGGCTGATGATCGCGCTGGCGGCGGGGATCGTGCGGCGGCGCGTGGGATGGGATGCCGCGCTGCTGGCGGCGGCGCTGCTGGCAGTTTCGCCGCTGCTGTGGACATACGCCCGCGAGATACGCGCGTATGTTGCTGTGCCGCTGTGGGCGGTGGTGCTGCTGGCGCTGGCGGATCGCTTGCTGGCAGCGCGCGGGCGCTTCCCCTGGCGCGCGTGGGGCGTGCTGCTCGCGGCGGAGTTAGCGCTGCTCTACACGCATAACCTCAGCGTGCCGGTTGTCGCGTGGCTGAATATCGTCGTGGGCGGCGTGTACCTCTGGCGGCGGGACGGGCGCGCGCTGGGACTCTGGATCGCGGGGCAGGCGGCGCTGCTGGTTGCTTATTTGCCCTGGCTGCTGGGCCAGTCGCCCAGCGGGACCGTGATCAACACTCCGCCGCGCCTGCGCCTGTCGCTGATTGGTGATATCTGGCAGGGGTATTTCGCGCCGCTGCCGACCATGATTGGCGCGGAGTCCGATCTTGTGGTATTCAGCGCGGTGATGGGCGCTTTAGTCTCGTTGAGCGCCGCGCTCGTGCTCTGGCGGGGCCGGACGCGCTTCACGCTGCTGGTGATGTCGCAGGCGGTGCTGCTGCCGCTGCTGGCGACCGGCGAACTGCTCGCCGCCAATATCGACTTTCACCCGCGCTATTATGTGGCGGGCGTTCCGGCGGCGCTGATGCTGCTGGGGATCGCGGTGGGGCGCGTGCCGGGGGGGGCGCTGCGTGCGGTCGCGTGGTTGGGCGTGGCGGCGGCGGGTATTGCTGCCGGGCTGCTCGGTATTGACACGCTGCACAGCGCGCCGCAGTACCAGCGCGACGACTTTCGCGCCATCGCCGAATATTACGCGACACTGCCGCATGACGCCGTGATTATCATTCCTTACGGGTGGGAACCGGCGCTCGACGTGTATTACGCGGACCGGCTGGATATCCAGGCGTGTGCTCCAGTTCTGGCGA
>CAZMNL010000792.1:0-1934 GCA_964567525.1 uncultured Anaerolineaceae bacterium | reverse complement strand
ACGTCCGCCTGGATGCGTTCCAGTTCGGGGATGGTGTCCGTGCAGCCCGCGTAGTACAGGTCGTAGTAGCCGATAGACACAACAAACCCGATTTCATTTTTCGAAACCGGGTGATGATCGGTATAGGTATAGGCAGGTACAGCGGTGATGCGCGCGGAACCAATATTCATGCTCTGCCAGGGACGCAACACAACCACGTCACCAATCGCGGCGGCGGCGTGTTCGCTGCCGATGATCGTTGTTTCCGGGCCGCGCAGCTTTTCCACGTCCGCCGGAGAGCAGTGATCGTATTGATCGTTGGAGAGCAGGATCACGTCCGCAAAGGATGCCGAACGCGCAACACGCCAGGGGTTGATATAGATGAGCGGCGGACCGTCTATCCGAAAGCTGGCATGGCCTAGCCATTGGATCTGGTCGATCATCTTCACTCCCGCGAATGCACTCCGTGTACGAGGCGAAAAAGTAAAATTCTTATTAAAGACCGTCAATACTATACCATCTGCCGGACCCGGCTGCAAGCGGTAAAACCTATAGAAAGACTTGAGGTTTCATAAAAGTAGTAAGTAAAGGCTTGTGTAAACGATTACATCAATCGCGCACATTCAACGCGCACTTTACGCCGGGCCTCGGCGACCCTGCCCGCAGCGCGAACGTAGACGATATTCTAACAAGCATCCACTTTGTGTCAAGGCATTTGCCAGTATAATAGAGAAACCATAAGGAGTTACGCCGTTGACAGTTGGCAGTTGATAGTGACAGCCACCAACCAGATTCATCCTCAACCTGATCACTGAAAACTGACGACTGGCGCGGGAAAAATAGCCCTGTCTCTCGCTCAACCAGGGGTCATCCACGCAAACCGCGTAAGTCCTGATAAAAGCAAACTACCCTTAACCGGCCCGAAGGAGTCCCGATTTTATGCGTCCCGCCTATGACCTCGAAAACCTGCGCGGTCACTTCCCGATCTGCGAACAGATGACGTATCTCAACCATGCCAGCATATCCCCCCTGCCCGCCCCGGTCCGCGCACGCATGGACGCGGCAGCCGCGCAGTTAGCGCGCGATCCGGGCGCGTTCTTCAGCCCCCACCCGCCCCCGGAGTTCGGCGATATTTTTGTCGATCTCTCGCAGACCGTCGCCGGGCTGATCCACGCGGCGCACCCCGGCGAGATCGTCGGGATGCAAAGCACCTCGGCGGCGATCAACGCGGTGACCCAGGCGATTGACTGGCAGCCGGGCGATAACATCGTCTTCTCGCGCCAGGAATTCCCCTCGAACGCCTATCCCTGGATGGTGCTGGAACCGCGCGGCGTGACCTGCCGCATTGTGCCCGATGATGCCATCGGGCGCGATGACGGGACCGGCGGCGCGACGGTCGCGGCCTTTGAGCCGTATGTGGACGACCGCACGCGCGTGATCGCGGTCAGCGCGGTGCAGTTCCTCACCGGGCAGCGCGCCGATCTCGCGGCGCTGGGCGCGTTCTGCCGGGCGCGTGGCATCCTGTTCGTGGTGGACGCGATCCAGGCCGCCGGTCACATGCCGATCGACGTGCAGGCCATGCAGATCGACGCGCTGGCATCGGGCGGTCAGAAATCGTTGATGGGGCCGCCCGGCCAGGGCTTCCTCTACGTGCGCGAAGCGGTCGCCGATACAATGGTCCCGGCCTATGTCGGTCCCAACGCGGGCGAGGGCTGGAAACACTGTCTCGCCTACGACCTCGCGCCGCAGCGCGCCGCTTTTCGCTTCCTGCAAGGGACCTGGAACGCGGTAGGTATGGTGGGGCTGACGGCCAGCCTGCGATTTTTGCGTGAACTGGGCCTGGACGCCATCGACGCCTGGACGCGCCACCTCTCGCAGGTCGCCCGCGAGGACCTGGCGGCGCGTGACTGGCCCATGATCACGCCCCAGGACCCGGCCAATGTTGGCCCGATCCT
>CAZMNL010000791.1:0-1934 GCA_964567525.1 uncultured Anaerolineaceae bacterium | reverse complement strand
CCCATCAGGATCACGAAAATCAGCGCCAGCACGCCCGCGATGATGCCTGCCGAAGCAGACCCCGCCGGTTCCCCCGCGCGATCCTGCTTGCGGCGCAGCGACGCGCGCACCAGGTTATAGACCACGCCGAACGCGCCGATCCCGGTCAGCGCGAACAACAGCGCAATCGCCAGGTTGAACGCGATCCCGGTCGCCTGCCCGGCGAGATCGGCCAGCATCGCCACGATCAGATAGCCGAAGTAGTAGTAGCTGATCGCGTAGCCGCTGAGCCACGCATCACGCGGCGGGAAGGTGTCGCTCATGCGGATCGCGTTGATGAACATCACTTCCATCGGCTTCTCGGTGCTCGCCATCTCCGGTTGGTGCGCGCGGAACGCCGCCCACCCGATGAACAGCGCCGCGAACAGCACTTCGGTGACGATCACCAGCGCGCGGTGCTCGCGCCACCACGCGCGCCACGCCAGCCGCCCCGCCGCGCGATCCGGCCACGTAGCATACGCCGCCGCGCTCAGCGCCGCCACCAGCAGCCACGCCAGCACCATCGCGCCCGGCGTGTTGCGCAGCAGGCCGAGACTGCCCAGGAACCAGAACATGAACCCGGTCAGCATCAGGCCCGCCGCGCGCGCCAGCGTATAGCCGCGATCCGGCAGAGTGTGCGCCACGCGCATCAGCAGCGGCCACACCGCCGCGCCCGCCAGCGTGAACAGCAGCCACCATGTGAGTATTTCGCCGCCCTCTTGGGCGAGCCAGTCGGAAATCACCGCAAAGTTCATGAGTCTGAGTCGTCAGTTATCAGTCGTCAGTAGACAGTTACTTGCCGTTGGCTTTGTAGGGGCGGGTTTCCTCGAACCTTCGGTTCGCACCCGCCCGGTAAACCTCACCCCCCCTCTCCAGCCTCCGGAGAGAGGGAAGACGGCGCACGCGCTCGTGCCCTACTCCCCCTCTCCAACTTGATTGGAGAGGGAGTCGGGGGGTGAGGTTAACGCCCCCAGCACAAACCGGTAAATCTTATCGTGATACACCTGATCCGGCGAACATTCCTCACTCGACCGCCCGTAATCCAGGCAGCGCGGCACGTCATATTCAACCGTCAGCAAACCGAGATCGACCATCTCGTCGAACTTCGCCAGCCCCGCCGAGTGGCCCGCCGTCTGCTGGAAGGTGGCCGGGTCGGTGGCGATGTCGCCGTAAAATGCGCGCTCCAGCGCCCCGACCACGATATACTCGATATCGTAGTAGCGCGCGAGATCGAGCGCGGTACGGATGCCGGATGACCCTTCCAGCCCGTAAAACGCCGCGACGTTGTTCTCGCGCGTCTGCACCATCAGGCTCATCTTGTCCAGGCTGTGCTGCTGCACCTGGTGGAAGCGCCAGCCGAGGATCGTCGGCAGCCCGGTGTAGATGCTGATGCGCCCGCCCCAGTGATATTCGGACGGGTACAGGTGCGCCTCGGCAATCACGGGCGTGCCTTCCACGTTGCCCTGCAACCAGCGGATCATAGCATAATCGCCCGCCAGCGGGAACCATAGATCATGCTCGCCGTGAATCGCGTACTGCATGTATTCCATGCCGTCCAGCGTCAGCGGGGTTTTGTCGCGCGCGAAGCGGTCCGCGAACCGCGCCTGAGTCGCCAGCGCCGGATACAGCAGGCCGATCAGGATCAGCAGCGCCAGCGCACCGTAAAAGACCGTTTGCAGCGCCGCCCGCCAGCGGATCGCGCTGTGCAGCATCCAGGCCAGCGTCACGCCGCCCACGATGCTCAGCATGAACCACACCTGCAAATAGAACTTGAACACGGTGTTCTGCCGCCCGATGTCGCCGTCCAGCACGACCAGTTCCACACCCAGCGAGATCGCCAGCGCCAGCACGATCAGCGCGTAGACCGCGCGCAGCAGCACATGCTGGCCGGGCAGGAAGAACAACAGCGCCGCCCA
>CAZMNL010000790.1:0-1939 GCA_964567525.1 uncultured Anaerolineaceae bacterium | reverse complement strand
ACCCCTACGACCCGGCAGCCCGCCCCCACCGCCGCGCGCACCCCGTTACGCGAGTCTTCAAACACGAGGCAATGTTCCGGCGGCACGCCCACGCGCGCCGCGCCCAGCCGGTACGGGGCCGGGTCGGGCTTGCCCTGCGCCACGTCTTCCATCGTCACGCGCACATCGAACAGCGCATCAAGCGCCAACTGCCGGAACACGGTCCCCGTCTTGGCGCGATCCCCGCTGGTGACGAGTCCGACCGGCACGCGCCCGCGCAGCGCGCGCAGCAGCGCGATCACGCCGGGCATGGGGATATACTGCAACTGGTTGTTTTCGTACTCGTAGAGCAGGTCCGCCGCCGCGCGGCGCTGGTCGGCGTCCAACTGCGGGAACACGTGGTCGAGCGTGTGTTCAAACGGGTTGCCGTAGATATGCCGCGTGAACTGTTCCGGCGAGATCGTGATGCCGTGCTGCGCGGCGAGCTTCTGCCAGTACACGGTTACGGAGTCGTGCGAGTCGATCACCACGCCGTCCATGTCGAACAGCATCGCGCGAATCGGCGCGGCGCGGGTGTTATCTGCGGTCATAGTGCGTCCTTTGGGCAGAATGCCTGTTTAACTGACGACTGTCAACTGACGACTGTCAACTGACGACTGTCAACTACAAATGCGCCGTGTCATTGAGCCGGGTCAGTACGACGCCGTTCGGGTAATAGCGCAGTTCCGAGACGGCGGTGTTATCCATGTGGAAGCTGAGGAAGCGTTCCGGGTCGATGCCCAGCGCGACACAGATCAGCACGCGCAGCGTTTGCCCGTGCGCAACCAGCAGCACGCATTCGCTGTTGGGATGCCGCGCGCGCAGGTCGTCCAGCAGCGCGGACACGCGCGCCACGATGGATGACAGTTTCTCACCGCCCGCCGGGGGCTGCTCGCGGTCCTGCTGGTAGGCGGCTACCTGGTCGGGATAGCGCGCGACGATCTCATCCCAGGTTTTGCCCTCCCAGACGCCCTTCGACGGCTCGCGCAGCCGTTCGTCGGCGTGCAGGGCCAGGTCGCTCTCGGCGGCGATGAGCTGCGCGGTGATCCAGGCACGCTGGAGATCACTGCTGTAGGCGGCGTCAAAGTGTTCGCTCGCCAGCCGCCGCGCGAGTCGCAGGGCTTGCGCGCGGCCTTCGGCGGTCAGCGGCACATCGGACGCGCCTTGCAGCCGCCGTTCGAGATTCCAGGTCGTTTCGCCGTGTCGTACCAGGACGAGCCGCTTCATTGGGCTATCTCCAAGAGGTAGGTTTGCAGATCGGGGGGCTGGATATTCACCGCGCGCAGGGCGGCGCGCGTCAGGGGCAGCAAAACCGGGTGATACACACCGTTCGCCGAGTCGTCGAATTCCGGGCCGTGCTGCGCGTCCAGGTCGATGCTCAGCGCGTGGCACAGGTAGAAGGTCTGGCGCGTGACGTGTTCGCCGTGTGGCAGGGTCGAGAAAGCCGGGTAATCTATGCGGGCGGTCGCGCCGAGTTCCTCGCGCAGTTCGCGCATGAGCGCGGCTTCCGGGCCGGAGTCGGCGGGGTCAATGCCGCCACCGGGCGCGACCCAATAGGGCGCGCGCCCCGCCCGGATGCGCTGGATCAGCATCACGTGTTCACGGTCCACCAGCAGTATCGCGCGCACCCGCCGGCAGCCCGTACCGGTCTGCCGTGCCGGTGCAGAGGGGGGGTCGTCGGATTTCAGGGGATCGCCGTTCATCGCCTCCACTGCCAGACTGCGCGTTGTGCGCCTGTCACATGGCCCAAAGTTGAGTCTATTGTATAGCACAACCGCGTTTGCGCGCCATGCCGCCGGGGGATATGGGGGCAGAATTTTTTTCACCACAGAGAACACAGAGTACACAGAGAATTTTAAGTGGGCGTGCAAAAATGAGTCCGCGTTTTCGAAAGTTCGTTTTGCTTTACCTCACCCCCCGG
>CAZMNL010000789.1:0-1945 GCA_964567525.1 uncultured Anaerolineaceae bacterium | reverse complement strand
GGGCCTGGGGCAGGTCGATCTTGTTCAGGACCACGACCTGCGGCTTCTCGCCGAGCCGGTCATCGAACAGCGCGAGTTCGGTGTTGATCTGGTGGAAATCCGCGATGGGGTCCGGGGCGCTGCCGTCGAGCAGGTGAACCAGCACGCGCGTGCGTTGGATGTGCCGCAGGAAGTCGTGACCGAGTCCCGCGCCGGAGTGCGCGCCTTCGATCAACCCCGGAATATCGGCGAAGACGATATCGCGGTCGTCGCGCACCACCACGCCCAGATTCGGCTGTAGGGTCGTGAACGGGTAATCGGCGATCTTGGGTTTGGCGTTGCTGATCACCGAGAGCAGTGTGGACTTGCCCGCATTGGGCACGCCCACCAGCCCGATATCGGCAAGCAGCTTGAGTTCGAGTTTCAGTGGTCGAGTTTCGCCCGGTTCGCCTTTTTCGGCGATGCGTGGGGCCTGGTTGGTGCTGCTGGCAAAGCGCGCGTTGCCGCGCCCGCCGCGCCCGCCTTTTGCCACTGTCAGGCGTTGGCCGGGTTCGGTCAGGTCGGCGAGCAGGTCGCCGGTGGCTGCGTCGCGCACGATAGTGCCCGGCGGGACTTCGATCAGCAGATCGTCGCCGCTTTTGCCGGTGCGGTTGCTGGAGCCGCCGTGCTGGCCGCTCTCCGCGCGGAAGTGCTGCTGGCGCACGAAACGCACCAGCGTGTTCAGCGTGGGCTGGACGACGAGAATCACGTCACCGCCCTTACCGCCGTCCCCGCCGGAAGGTCCGCCGCGCGGCACGTATTTTTCGCGGCGGAAATGCACGATGCCATTGCCGCCGTCGCCGCTCTGTACTGTGATTGCTGCTTCATCAAACATAATGTCTGTAGTCTAGCCTGTGCCGGGGTAGGCGTCAAACGGCGGATAGCCGACGGTTGCGTGCAAAACCTGACAGCGACTTTGATCGCGACCACAGGCCGCGCGGGGATGGTGCATAAAAGCCGCCCCAGAATCACAGCGCG
Source organism: uncultured Anaerolineaceae bacterium (assembly GCA_964567525.1). Taxonomy (GTDB): domain Bacteria; phylum Chloroflexota; class Anaerolineae; order Aggregatilineales; family Aggregatilineaceae; genus CAYRNY01. The sequence goes on along the minus strand of CAZMNL010000789.1, from coordinate 949 downwards.
CACCGGAGACGGTGCGCGGGTATGCCATGTTGACCGGCGGTCAAGCCGGGTCAGGGTTCGAGATAGTACGTCATGTGCTGCAAATGCGCGACCGGGTCGATATACTGCACGTGGACATCCGGCGGCACGGCCAGCGTGATCGGCGCGTAGTTCAGGATCGCGCGCACGCCCGCCTGGATCAACTGGTTCGCCACCTGCTGCGCGGACTCCGCCGGAACCGCCAGCATCGCTACTTTGATGCGCTGGCGTTGTAGTTCGGCGGGCATCTGGTCGAGCGACTGGATCACTATCTCGCCGACGTGGTCGCCCACCTTCTCCGGGTCGGAGTCAAACAGGCACGTCACGCGGAATCCGTGCGGCGTAAAGCCCCGGTAATGCGCAATCGCGCGCCCCAGATCGCCGATGCCGACCACGGCCATCGGCCATTCGCGGTCCACATGCAAAATCTGCCGCACCTGCTGCTGCAAGTATTCGACGTTGTAGCCGGTCCCTTGCTTGCCGAATTCGCCGAAGTGTGACAGGTCCTTGCGAATCTGCGCCGAACTGATCCCCAACCGTTCGCCCAGTTCGTGCGAGGACGTGTATTCCTTACCTTCGGCAATCATGCGATTTAACGCGCGTAAATAAATAGGCAGGCGTCCTATGACAATATCAGGTATATTTTGTAGAGTACCCATCAGGCCGTTGGCCCCTTTCTAACAACAGCCACGCACAGAAATTGTGTGAATTCTGGTGCAATCGTAGCATGTTCGCGCACCTAAAACAAGATATAGGTTAATTTAATCTGGACTCCATCGCTACCGCAGGTCAACGAGGATCAATCGCCATGCCCGCACGCAAACGCTATACCCGCCGTGACTTCATCGGGCTGACCGGCCTGGGCGCGCTGGCGGGGGGCGTGACCTGCGCCGCCGGGATCGCCGGGTACCTGCTGCTGCGCCCGCCGTCC
>CAZMNL010000788.1:0-1948 GCA_964567525.1 uncultured Anaerolineaceae bacterium | reverse complement strand
TCAAAACAAACGCTGCTGCACCGGGGTACCTTCGTGGGCCAGCAGCCACTCTTTACGCCACAGCCCGCCCGCGTACCCGGTCAGCGCGCCGTCACTGCCGATCACGCGGTGGCAGGGCACGATCACGGCGACGGGGTTCTGTGCGTTGGCCGTACCGACCGCACGCACGCTTTTTTCGTCGCCCAGGGCGCGCGCGATTTCGGCGTAGGTGCGCGTCTGCCCGAACGGGATTTCGAGCAGCGTATCCCACACGCGCAGTTGGAAGTCGGTCCCTTCCAGGATCAGTGGCACGCTGAAGACGCGCCGCGTCCCGGCGAAATACGCTTTCAGTTCCGCGACACACTGCCGCAGCACGGCGGGCACGTCGTCCGGCTGGTCGATGAAGAACGTTTCCGGCGGCGCGGTAGAGGGCGCATCGCCCGCGACGAACTCAACCGCCGTGATACCGAGCGGCTTCCCGGTGATCGCCAGCGTGCCCAGCGGGGATTCGGTGAAGATCGTGGTGGTATCCAACATGCGGAGTCCTTTCAGAGAGCTACAAGCGATAAGCGATAAGCTGTAAGCGAAGAGCAAAACGCGTTCGCGTTCCAAGGCGTTGTGGAATCGCTCACCCGTGCAGCGCGGTTTACCGTGCTTTCGATATATAGCCTGCTGCTTGTAGCGGCAGGCGCGGGCTGGTCGGGGTAGCCCCTATGCTAAACGCGAATCGCGGAATTCTCAATAGGGAAGCAGTTTGCGCGGGCGCAGCGGGATCGACTCGATGATGAACTTGTACAGGTGAATCGCCTCGGTGACGGTGCGTGTGTGCAGCAGTTGGTTGACCAGCAGGTTGTGCGCGATCACGGTGTGCGCGTCGAAGAACCAGCAGAGGCTCATCAGCGGCGAGATCAGCACATCCGCGCCGCGCAGCAGCGGGTCCTGCGGGTACATGTGGAAGCGCCCAAACTCGCCATGCACTGCCGGGATCACGCGCGTGGTGATGTGGCTGCGCGGGTGATCGCGCTCATCCCAGAGATAGCGGCAGGCCGCCTCGAACTGCTGGAAGGCGTCCATTTGCGGGGTCAGCGCGCACGATCCCAGGAACCCGCCCGCCTTCGCCAGCGCCGCGATATTTTCCAGCGCGTGATAGTGGCACACGCGCTCCTCGACCTCGGTACCGAAGCCCAGGCAGGCCAGCAGCTTGACCGGCACATTTTTCAGTGTGCTGGCTGCTGCCAGCGAGATCGTGTCTTCGATCAGCGTGCCGGGGCCGGACTCGTTGCCGCGCATGATCGAGTCAACGCCGCCATCGACCAGGATGATCGCGTCGATATCCAGGTGCGCAACCAGTTTAGCATAGGCTTCGGCGAGTGGGGCCGCGCCGGACTTGCGGAACATCCAGACGATCACGTCTTCGCCGCGCGCCTCGCGGAACCACTCTGCGAGGAAGCCCTCCGGAAAGTACGGGATCATGCGGCGCTGCGGCGGTCGTGCGCCCCACAGCCGGTCATCGAGCAGTTTTTCGGGGTTGCTGACGAGATCGACAAAGGCGAACTCGCTGAACGAGAAGTTCGCCAGATGCACGGTTTTATCCTGTTCGCGCAGCGCGAAGTACACCGGCAGCCCGGCGAGGATATCGTGCCCGCCGCCCGCCCCGGCGATCAGAATGTTTTTGCTCTCCGCGACGTGGTCGAGGATCGGTAGGTTGAGCTGCATTGAATGTTTTCCCCCCTCGGTGGTTGGTGCGGTTTTCCAGCTATAAGCTGTAAGCAGTCAGCCAAAAGACAAGCGCCAACCGTATGCGGTACCATGACTGGCCCCGCACTCTAGCGCCGTTTACGGTGCTTTCGATATATAATCCCCGCGTATGCTGCACATATGCACTCCAGCCGAGCTAGAGGGGAAGACGGTCGCGGGAAAGTCCCCCTCTCCATAGTTTCGCCGAGCGTTCAGCGAGGCGGAACGTCTC
>CAZMNL010000787.1:0-1950 GCA_964567525.1 uncultured Anaerolineaceae bacterium | reverse complement strand
ATAATTTCTCCGTGATCTCTGTGATCTCTGTGGTGAAAAAATTCTGCCCCCATTCTGGAATGCACCCTGTGATTCCCCACCCCGCGCGATCTGCTATACTCTGCTGTAACATCGAGAATCTTTGATCCGCGTACTTAATACCATCCAGGAGCGCATCATCATGAACCCCCCACTCTCCAAACTGATCACCATCGAACGCCACATTCTCGAACAGCAGACCCACCACCCCGGCGCGACCGGGCGCTTGACTGCCCTGCTGTACGATATCGCGCTCTCCGCCAAGCTGATCGCGCGCGAAACCACCCGCGCCGGGATCGCCAGCATCCTGGGCGCGACCGCGTCCGAGAACGTACACGGCGAAACCCAGCAAAAGCTCGACGTATACGCCGATAACGTGATCTTCCGCATGAACGATCACACCGGGCGCGTGTGCGTGATGGCGTCCGAAGAACACGACGATCTGCTGCACATCCCGGACCGCTATACCCCCGGCTACTACGTGCTGATCTACGATCCGCTGGACGGGTCCAGCAACATCGACGTGAACGCCTCCATTGGCACGATCTTCGCCATCCACCGCAAAAAGTCGGAAGGCGACGCGCCCGGAACCGAAGAGGATGTCCTCCAACCGGGGACCGACCTCGTCGCCGCCGCCTACGTGATCTACGGCTCCAGTACGATGATGGTCTACAGTACGGGCAGCGGCGTGCATGGCTTCACGCTCGATCCCAGCATCGGCGAGTTCCTGCTCAGCCATCCGAATATCCGTATCCCCACGCCGGGCCGCTACTACAGCACGAATCACGGCTATGAGCGCTACTGGACGGCAGGCGTGCGGCAGTACGTGCGCTGGCTGCAAGCGCTCGATGGCGGCGACGGGCCGTATGGCGACGGGAAGCCGCTCGGCCAGCGCTACATCGGCAGCATGATCGCCGACGTTCACCGCACGTTTTTACGCGGCGGCGTGTTCTTCTACCCCGGCGATTCGCGCGCCCTCACCGGCAAACTGCGCCTGACCTATGAAGCGCAGCCCCTCGCCTATCTCTGCACGCAGGCGGGCGGCTATGCGTCGGATGGCGTGGGCGATATTCTGCCGATCCAGCCGCGCACACTGCACCAGCGCGTGCCGGTCTTCATGGGCAACCGCGAACTCGTCGAACAGGCGGAAGCTTTCATGCGGGAGCACGACACCGATTTCCTCGCCGAATACCAGCAGCAGCGTTAGACGCACGATCACGGGGGCCGTGTCGCGCGCACGGCCCCCGACTCTGAACGGAACTTTTCGCCCTGCTCCGGCGTCTATCATGCAGAACTTGCACCGGACACAAGGAGTCGACTTGATGAACCCGTTTACCCGTTTGCTGATCGCCGTGTTAGTCGCTGCGCTCGCGCTGGCGGCCTGCGGCAGCGATGACGCCTCACCCGCTGATACCGTCCGCGCACTGGTCCACGCCCAGGAACAACACGACAGGGACCGCCTGCGCGCGCTCTTCTGTGATACAACGCTCGCCTCGGTGCTATTCCCCGTCTCCAGCGCGGACCCGCCACGCTTCACGGATATGCGCTACACGGTCGAGTCGGAGTCCGGCAGCCGTGCCGAAGTCATCGCACAGGGCAGCGTGGCCCCCCACGCGGAGTCGCCGGATCATACGCCGGTCCACTGGCACATAACGCTGCACCAACGCGGCGGCGATTGGTGTATTGCGGGAGTCAGTGCGTCGTGGTCAGTGGATGTACCAATTTACGGGGAAAACTAACCAATCTTGAAATTTGCTTAAATTAACCCTTGCCAGCCCCACCCGGACCTGATAAAATCCTCGACCGTTGCTGAGAACAACGACATAACACAAACGTTGTAAAAACTGGCGTTTAACGTCGGTTTTTTATCCCGGTGACAGACCCGCGCAACCGTGCATCACGGGCGCGCCGGAGAATGCAAAGCAGCGCAGC
>CAZMNL010000786.1:0-1952 GCA_964567525.1 uncultured Anaerolineaceae bacterium | reverse complement strand
ACAGGCCGCCGCGCGGACACTCGCCGCCGGGGTGCGGACGGTCGTGGCGCGGCAGGGCGCGGCGGGCGCGTTCGCGGTGAGTCCCGCTGGCGACATGGTACACGCGCCCGCGTTGCCGGTGACGGTCGTGGATACCATCGGCGCGGGGGATGCCTTCAACGGCGGGTTCATTGCGGCGCGGCTGTCCGGGCGGGATATCGCGGCGGCGCTGCGCTGGGGCAATGCGGCGGCGGCGCTGGCGATCCAGCAGCCCGGCGCGCGCAGTGCGCCCACGCGCGCGGCGCTTGAGGCGCTGCTGTGCGACATTCCGCCAAAATAGAAAATCCGTGCTAAGATTGAACTAGGCCAGACCAACCGTAAGCGCACAGCGACTAGCACACGAAGGCAGGTTCTTATGCCCTTTATCGAAGCTCCCACCACCTTTTACATGGGTCGCCGTTACGACCCCACCACCCACCGCTTGCTTGACGAAGTTGTGTATTACGACTCCCGCGATCTGACGACGCACGCCGTCGTGGTCGGGATGACGGGCAGCGGTAAAACCGGGTTGTGCATCACGCTGCTGGAAGAAGCCGTGATGGACAACATCCCCGCGATTGTGATCGACCCGAAAGGCGATATCACCAATCTGCTGCTGGCATTTCCCAATCTTCAGCCGCAAGAGTTCCAGCCCTGGGTGAACGTGGACGACGCGCGCCGCGCCGGGCTGGAAGTGGACGAATACGCGCAGGACATCGCGCAGAAATGGCGCGACGGGCTGGCGAGTTGGGGCATTACCGGCAGGCGCGTGGCGCAGTTTAAAGACAGCGCGCGGTTCAGCATCTACACGCCCGGCTCGGATGCCGGTCTGCCGGTCAGCATTCTGGACGCGATGCGCGCCCCGATCAATGGCTGGCAGCCGGGCGACGACGAGTTCCACCGCGAGCGCATCAGCGGCATCACGACCGCGCTGCTGGCGCTGGTCGGGCGCAAGGTCGAGCCGGTGCGCGACCGCGAGCACGTGCTGATCAGCAATCTTTTTGAATACACCTGGCGGCGCGGGCAGGACCTCACATTAGAAGACGTGATCGTACAGGTGCAGAAACCGCCGTTCGAAAAACTGGGTGTGTTCGATATCGATACGTTCTTCGCGGAAAAAGACCGTTTCAAGCTGGCGATGGAGCTGAACAATATCATCGCTTCGCCCAGCTTCCAGAGCTGGATTCAGGGCGAGCCGCTCGATATCCAGAGTTTGCTCTACACGCCGGAAGGCCAGCCGCGCGTCAGCATCTTTTATATCGCGCATCTCAACGACGCCGAACGGATGTTCATCGTCACGCTGCTGCTGGAAAACATGCTCTCGTGGATGCGCACGCTCAGCGGTACATCCAGCCTGCGCGCGCTGCTGTATTTTGACGAGGTGTTCGGCTTCTTCCCGCCGCACCCCTACAACCCGCCCAGTAAGGAACCGATGCTGCGCATGTTGAAGCAGGCGCGCGCCTTCGGCCTGGGAATGGTACTCGCCACGCAGAACCCCGGCGATATCGACTATAAGGGGCTGTCCAACGCGGGTACGTGGTTTATCGGCAAGCTGCAAACCGAAAACGACAAAAACAAGGTGCTCGACGGCCTGGAAACCATCGCCAGCGTGGACAACCAGGTGAACATCCAGGATATGGATCGCCTGTTGGGCGTGATTGATCCGCGCGTGTTCGTGATGCAAAACGTCCACGACCGCAGCGGGCCAATACCGATCCATACCCGTTGGGCGATGAGCTATCTACGCGGGCCGCTGACGCGCCAGCAGATTCGTATCCTGATGGCCGACCAGCGCGATCACCCCTACTATCCCGCCTACCAGCAAACACACATCCCGCCGGGGTATGCGACTCAGCAGGGCACGCAGGCGAACCAATCTATGCCGGGAACTCTGCCGGGGACGCTATCGGGAACGTCACTTGTGGCCAATTCTA
>CAZMNL010000785.1:608-1961 GCA_964567525.1 uncultured Anaerolineaceae bacterium | reverse complement strand
GTCGGCCTGCTGCCCAACAGCATCAGCACCGGGCTGACCGCGCTGTTTTATGCCTTCGAAAAGGCCGAGTTCCCCGCCGCGATCACGACGATCAGCACACTGGTCAAAGTCTCGCTGGGGCTGGGCACGCTGCTGCTGGGCTGGGGCGTGGTCGGGCTGGCGGGCGGCGCGGTGATCACCAACCTGGCGACGCTGGCGGTGCTGGCGGCCCTGGCGCGTCCGCTGGTCGGGAGCTTCTGGCAGCGCCCGGACCGCGCGCTGATGCGCCTGATGATGGGTGAAAGCTGGCCGCTGATGCTTAATCACCTGCTGGCGACGGTCTTCTTCAAGATCGATATCGTGCTGATGGAAGCGATCAACGGGAATGCGGTTGTCGGGCAGTATTCGACCGCGTACAAGTGGCTGGACGCGCTGAACATCATTCCCGCGTTCCTGACGATGGCGCTGCTGCCGGTCATGGCGCGGCAGGCCCACGCGGACCGCGCCGGGCTGCGCCGTAACTACCTGCTGGCGGTCAAGCTGCTGGTGATGGTTGCGCTGCCGGTCGCGGTCGTGACCACGTTCATCGCGGAGCCGCTGATCCGCATCCTGGGCGGCGCGGAGTACCTGCCGGCGGGCGGGATCGCGCTGCAACTGATGATCTGGAGCATCCCGATTGGCTGGATCAACAGCATCACCAATTACGTGATCGTCGCGCTGGACCGCCAGCGCACGCTGACCCTGGCGTTTGTCGTCGGCGTGAGCTTCAACATTGTGGCGAACCTGGTCTTGCTGCGGGTGTACAGCTACCGCGCGGCGGCGATCACGACGATTTTTTCGGAAGCGGTGCTGTTTCTCGCGTTCTACGCGATCATCCGGGGGGAACTTGGCGGGGTGGCGTATGGGCGCGCGCTGTGGCGTCCGGCGCTGGCGGCGGGCGTGCTGCTGGTGACGCTGGCGGCGCTGTGGCAGGTGCTGCCGCTGGCGGGGCTGGCGCTTGCGCCCGTGATCTTCGGTGTGGGGCTGCTGCTGCTGCGCCCCTTCGCGCCGGAGGAGGTCGCGCGTATCGCGCCGCTGCTGCCGGGGGTGGTGAGACGGGTGATCACGCGGGGGGGGGCGCACTGAGCCGTGCGCGGGCGCTGATGTTCGACTTGATGTACAATGCCCCTCATACATCACACGTTAGCGACAGAACAGGATTTTTCCAATGGCACGCGGCCCCAAGCAGCAGCTTTTTACGCTCTTACGCAAACTCGGCATTCACCGGATTCCCAAGTATCTCGTCAACTACCTGCCTGCGCCACTCCAGCGGCAGGCGATCCGCTTCGGAGCCAAGCCCGAACTGGGCCACGGGCACCGATCACGAAAAAACCG
>CAZMNL010000785.1:0-598 GCA_964567525.1 uncultured Anaerolineaceae bacterium | reverse complement strand
CAAGGACGTGATCCAACGCCTGCTGCCGGAAACCTCGCGCCTGGGTGATTACCTCGAATTCGGCGTCTTCCAGGGGACCTCGCTGGCCTGTATGCACGAAGCCTCGGCGGTGATGGGCCAGCGCCACATGCGCCTGATCGGGTTTGACTCGTTTGAGGGCCTGCCCCCGACGGCGGCGGAGGACGACGGCGGCGTATGGCAGCCGGGCACGTTCCGCAGCAGTATGCAGTATACGCGCACGTACCTGGATATGAAGGGCGTGGACTGGGCGCGCGTGATCCTGGTCAAGGGGTGGTTCAACGAGACGCTGAACGACGCCACGATCCAGGAACACGGCATCGAGGCCGCCAGCATCGTGATGGTGGACTGCGACATGTACCGTTCCGCGAAAGAGTCGCTGGACTTCGTCGCGCCGCTGCTGACCGACCCGGCGGTGATCTTCTTCGACGACTGGTACTCCTACAAGCTCGACGAGCAGAACCTGGGCGAGAAGCGCGCGTTTACGGAGTTCCTGGCGGCGCACCCGCAGTACACGGCGGCGGAGTTGTTCGACTTCGGCGACGCGGGCAAGGCGTTCGAGGTCCGGCAGGGGTGAGGG
>CAZMNL010000784.1:0-1962 GCA_964567525.1 uncultured Anaerolineaceae bacterium | reverse complement strand
AAGCGGGTAGGTTTTCATTGGTTTTTAACGAACTGCACAGCGGTTTTTTATACTGCTGTTGTAGGCTGAGATCGACGGTCATGCACGCGGGCATGGAGAATCCGTAGTGCAGTTAGCCGATGGGGTGAGAAAAATGCTCAAATATCACGATTTAACGCTGGATCAGTGGATCGCAGAGGGCCGGGCAACCGGCGCAATCAAAAACAAGTTGACCGTTATTTGGGCACATAGGGCCGGCGAAGCGGACGCATTGCAGCAGATCGCGGCGATTGTGTGCGGGTATACCTCCGAGCATGACATGCTCGCCAGGGTGCAGTGGAACCAGCGCGCGCAGCACCCGCCCGCCAGGATTAACTGGTTTAGCTGCCGGTACAAAGCGTCGCAGCGCCTGCATTAGAAACCTCATCCAGTCCGTACCCGGCGGACGCCTCCGCCCTGAGGCGTCCGCCGCACCGATTGCCCCCGAACCTTTCTGACCCTACAATTAAACAATCTTTAACGGTACCGGTTAGAAAGCGAGCGACACGCCCATGCCGACTAATCTCCCCCCTGAATACGCCAAAATTGAGGAGCGCTACCGCGCGGCAACCGAGATCCCCGAAAAGATCATGTACCTGGAGGAGATGCTCAGCGATGGCGATATCGTCGAGTTGAAAGCCTGAGCGCGGGAGTCCCCGCACGCCGCCGCGTTATCGCTGGCCGCTCACTCCGCCGTGCAGATCACCATATCCCGCCCCGGCCCCGGCTGGCAGCCCGGCAGCAGCCCGAAATCAAGCTGAGTGCGCAGCGTGAGCGTCCCACCGCCGTCCTCATAGCGCCGCGACGTGACCATGATCATATAGGGCGTGTCCGGCTGCACGTTGAGCGTTACATGTGAGGCCGTGCCCAGACCGGCGGCGTCATCGCTGCACGCCCTCTCGCGCAGATCGCCGCGCGGCCCGCTGTAGACCGCCAGCACGGTATCGAAGGTGCTGCCCTGCGTGCTGACGGTCAGGCGTCCGGCCAGCGGGGACGTGAAGCGGTACCACACGCTGCGGAACTTCTGCCCGGCGCACGGGCGCGGATCGTCGTCCCACGAGGTGGCGTGCGTGATATTCACCGTGTCCAGGTACACGCCGCCGGTGATCGCGCGCGCGTTCTCGAACTGGTCATGCGCCACGCGCGGCAGACACGAGAGTCCTACCGGGATACGCTGTACGGCGGCGTCCGCTTGCAGCAGGCCCCAGCCATAGGACTCGTCCAGGCCCGCCGGTCCCAGGTCCAGCGCGGTACACAGCAGCGCCTCGTGAACCTGCGCAACCGTCGTGGCATAGCCGCGCGCGCGCACCAGCGCCGCCACCCCTGCGACATGCGGCGCGGCCATCGAAGTCCCGCTTTTTTCCCCGTAACCGCCGGGAAACAGGGTACTCAGGATGCCCGATCCCGGCGCGGCGAGGTCGATGTATACGCCCTGGTTGGAGAAGTCCGAGCGCGTGTTGCTGCTGGTGGTGCTGGCGACACTGATCACGTGATCGTAGGACGCGGGATAGTAGGGCGTGGTGGTGTTGTCGTTGCCCGCCGCCGCGACCACGATCACGCCGCGCGCGGTCGCGTAATCCACCGCGTCACGCTCGACTCGCAGCCAGCCCGGCCCCGCCAGGCTCAGGTTAATCACGCTCGCGCCCTGGTCGGTGGCGTACAGGATGCCGTAGGCAATCGCCGTCGAGGTCGCGCCGTATTCGCCGATGATGCGCACCACCAGCGAGCGCGCGTCCCAGGCGACCCCGGCGATCCCGGTGCTGTTGTCCGTGACGGCGTTGGCGATGCCGTTGACGTGCGTACCGTGATCGGCATTGCTGATCGCCGGGTCCGGTGCGGGATCGTCGTCCCCGTCCACAAAATCGCGCCCAGGAAACAGGTTCGTGGCGAGATCAGCGTGATTGAGCATCGTGCCGGTGTCCAGCACGGCGATCAGTTCCCCCG
>CAZMNL010000783.1:0-1962 GCA_964567525.1 uncultured Anaerolineaceae bacterium | reverse complement strand
CTGCGCTAGCCGAGCTAGCGACCTTGTCGGCGTGGGCCGCTTTGCTGTTCCGGGCATGGGGGAGGTGTAGTCATGCCGCGTTACATCTTCTCCAACGGCAAGATCACGGTCGAGGAGGGTGTGTATACGCCCTTCAAGAAGGTAGACCCGCAGCAACCCTCACGCGGAGTGCTGTTGTTTGCCGAAGAAGTACGCAAGCCCAACGAACAGTCAGAATCCAAAGATAAGGAGCATCCCAATGACAAAGAATAATCCTACTCCCCAGAAACGTGCTCGTTTCGCGATTTACGCTCGATATTCGTCCGATATGCAGAACGAAATCAGCCTGGAAGACCAGGAGGCGGTCTGCCGGGAAGCGATTGGCGCGCGCGGCGGGGTCGTCGTCGCCGTGTTCAAGGATGGCGCTGAGCGCGGCTGGAGTCTGGACCGCGAAGACTTCCAAAAGATGCAGAAAGCCGCCGAGAAGGGCAAGTTTGATGCGCTGATGGTCTGGAAGTTTGATCGCCTGGCGCGCGATTTTGAGCAGTCGGTGATCGTCAAAGCCTTCCTGCGCCACGAGTACGGGTTGAAGCTGCACTGTGTGGAAGGTGTTAGCCAGGACGATGATGACAGCTTCTACGGCGCGATGATCGAGCAAATGCTGGCGGTGCAGGCCGCGATGTTTTCGCGCAATTTGAGCACAGACACCAAACGCGCGAAGCGCCAGAGAGCGATCCGGGGTGAGTTCAACGGCAGTATTGCCCCGATTGGCTATCTGCTGGTCACCAAAGCGCAGGCGACTGAAGAGCAGCCCGCGGGTTTGTACATCGTGCTGCGCGTGGCCGCGATCGTGCGGCGGGCGTTTATCATGTACTCGACGGGCGATTTCAGCGACCAGTTGATCGCGGACTGGATGAACCAGCAGCCTATCATTCAGGAATTGCGCCGGGGCCAGCAGCCGATCAACAAGGAAATGGTACGCGACATGCTGCAAAACCGGACCTATACCGGACGGGTGTCGTATGCGGAGACGGTCTACAATGGCACGCTGGGGGAGAGTAAACAATCTTCGCGTGGCCGGAAAATCTGGTACGATGGCAGGCACCAGGGGTTCATCTCCGACGAGTTGTTCGATCTCTGTCAGGAAGTGCGCGCCGGGTTGGCTCGGCGCAGCACGATACCGAGCCAGCACCGCATCTACATTCTGCATGACCGGGTCTTCTGCGCCGAGTGCATCGCCAACAAGCCCACAGGTCTGGTGGACGACAACTACGGCAAGATGCGCCCCTTCTGGCACAAGGACAACGAAAAGGCGTACTATCGCTGCCTGTCCCGTCAGCGCGGGTATAAGTCTTGTGGACAGCCCTACATCGATGTCGATGATCTGGATGAGCAGGTGGTGGCGATCCTGTGCAATCTGGTGATCCCGGAGGGGTTCCGCGACCGGGTTGAACAAGCCGTGCAGAACCGGGTGGACAATGCCGCCGCGCTGGACCGCATGGCCGAAATCCGCGAGATTATCGAGCGGATTGACTTCCGCTGGGACCAGGGCTTCATCTCGCAGGAAGAGTATGTCGGCAAGCGGCAGCAGCTTCAGTTGGAGATGGATGCGCTGCGCCCGATTGACTATGACGACCTGATTGAAGCCGCAGACCTGATTGAGAACTTCGAAGCGTATTGGAACCAGTGCGAACAGGTGGATAATCCGTTGGATGCGCGCCAGCAACTACTCCAGAAGATTGTGGAACGTGTTTTCGTTTATGAGGGTGAGGTGCTGGCGGTGGTCGTGCATGGTGACTTCGGTGTGGTGCTTGGAAAGGACGAACATGAAACAGCGGAAATTGCACGGGCCCTGGACATAAAAGATGCGGCTACGAGTGAGATTTCCCCTCGTAGCCGCCACGGGAGCGACGGGCATCGCACCCTTGTCAGCCACCACGATTTCCTGACCTGCGTCTGCGAGTATTGTATCACGATTTTCAC
>CAZMNL010000782.1:0-1967 GCA_964567525.1 uncultured Anaerolineaceae bacterium | reverse complement strand
CCAGCATATCCAGCAGTTCGCGCGCGCGCTTCTCCGGGGCGAACTTCGGGCGGTCGGCAAACTGGATCGGCAGCATCACATTTTCCAGCGCGGTCAGCGTCGGGATCAGGTTGAAGAACTGGAACACAAACCCGATCTTCTCGTTGCGCACTTCGGTGAGCTTGCCCTCGCTCATGTTGGTGATATCCACGCCGTCAATTGCGATCCGTCCGGACGTGGGCGTATCCAGCCCCCCGATCAGGCCCAGCAGCGTGCTTTTACCGCTGCCCGACGGCCCCACAATGCCCACCATCTCGTTTTCGTAAATCTCCAGGTCGATCCCGCGCACGGCATGAACCACCACCTTACCCAGCGGCAAATCCTTCACCAGATCGGTCGCTCGCAAAACCACGCGCCGCCCATTTATGCCTGAACTCATCAGCCTATCCTATCTCAGAAGTTGTTGTACAGTTGTATACGCTACGAACCGCAAAAAGTCGTAGAGCCTATTTTAACGGGCGCGGCACACAAACGCTGTCGAATTTGATTAGAGAATCGCGAAGACCCTACGCTCGCACACCGTTCACCAACGATCTATTGACCCGCCCGGCGTTCGTTGCTATGCTCTTGTCACATTCACCCGTTAACGGTAGCTGTAAGAGGATTTTCGCCTTATGCGTGTTCGCTATGCAACTCTCTTGATTGTGATCACTCTGCTTGCCCTGTTCGCGCAAGCGCTGCCCGCTGCCGCCTTCCCCGGCGACCAGCGCGACGAAACCTGCGCCGAACGCATCGCCGCCGCCATCGCCGCCACACCGGAAGGCGAAGACCCCATACTACCCCAGGACTGCATCGCCAACACCGGTATGAGCGCCATTGAGCTGCGCGCCGCCGAGGTCGCCATGCAGGAACACCCGGTCCCGGATGCCGTCAAGGTCCCCTACGATGAAGAGGTCGTCTGGACACGCGCCTACCGCCGCCTGATGGGACACACCGTCATCTACGATGCCCCTAACGGCAATCCCATTGGCGAACTGGCCGCCGGGTACAACTACGTCACTATCATCAACTCGGCCCAGGGCTTCACCCAGATCAACTACGGTCAGTGGGTCTCCCAGGAACACGTCACCTGGGCCGATGTCTCGGAATTTTCCGGCGTGGAAATTCTCGAACAGCCCAAGCGCCCCTTCGCCTGGATGCTGGCAGAAGCACATCCCAGCCGCTACCCCGGCGGACCGCAGGATAAAAGCGCCGACCTGATCGAACGTTACACCATGATGAACATCTACGGCAAAGAGATCGTCAACGGCTGGGAGTGGTATCTTGTCGGCCCGAACCAGTGGATTCAGCAGATTCGTGTCGCCAAAGTCAAGGCCATTGAACGCCCCGCCGATGTCGCCAAAAAAGACTATTGGGTCGCCATCGACCTCTACGAGCAGACCGCCGTCGCCTATGAAGGGGATAAGATGGTCTTTGCCACGCTGATCTCGTCGGGCCTGCCGCGATGGGGCACGCGCGAGGGTCTGTTCCAGATTTACGAGCGCTACGAAGCCACACGCATGAGCGGTGCTGCCGGTCAGCCGGACTTCTACTTCATCGAAGAAGTCCCCTACGTGATGTACTTCGACGGCGATATCGGGCTGCATGGCACCTACTGGCATGATCGCTTCGGTTATCGCCAGTCGCACGGCTGCGTCAACCTGTCGATCATGGACTCCTGGTGGATCTTCGACTGGACCAGCGGCGAAGAACACAACGATGCCTGGGTCTACGTCTACAGCAGCGGCAATTATCGCACCGATCTACCGGGCTGGGCGCGCCGCTAGCCCGCTTCCACATCCTGAAATACGACACATCGCTATCGCTGCGGGGCGCGCACTGCGCCCCGTTTTGTATTTTCCGCAAACGCGACTATGATCACACACGCGATATAATTAGTAGGCGTCTAAAAACAACACCGCAGTTTGAAACACTCCCCACCTTTGCAG
>CAZMNL010000781.1:0-1967 GCA_964567525.1 uncultured Anaerolineaceae bacterium | reverse complement strand
TGTATTTTTTGTCTGAGGTTCACCGGTCATTTTGCCGTATAGCCCGACTCCTTTCTGTGTGCGATCATGGCGGTTGCAGCACGCCGTACCGCTGCCCCACCACCTGCTGACCGGCGGCGCTCTGCATCCAGGCGAACCAGTCGCGGTAGAGGCTGTCCGGCGCGGGGGGATGCAGGCCGACGATCAGCAGCGGCGCACGCAGCGGGTACGTGCCCGCGCTCACCGCGTCCAGCGACGGCGCGACCGGCGCATCCTGCCCGGCAAGGCGCAGCGCGACGGCGCGCACCTGCGCATCCAGAAACGCCATGCTGACGTAACCGACCGCGCCCGGCTCCGCCGCGACGATCTCGATCACGCTGGTGCAGGAAAGCGCCAGCCGTGCGCCCCCCGTGATCGGTGCGCCGCGCATCACCTGCGCGCTGAAGACCTGCCGCGTCCCGGCCCCGTCCTCGCGGCTGACCACCGTCACCGGCAGGTCCGGCCCGCCGAACGCGCGCCAGGACCGCGCGCGGCCCTGAAAGATCAGGCGCAGGTCGTCCGGGCTGAGCGCGGGCACGTGGTTATCCACATGCACCACCACCGCGATCCCGTCCCAACCCACCTGCGCGGCCCACAGGCTCACGTCATCGGGCAGGACTGTCGTCAGCGCGTAGGGCGTCTCGCCGACCCGCAGCCCAGAGTAGATCATATCCCAACCTGCGGTCATGTACTCCACCCCCAACAGCAGCCCCGCCGGGTGGTACGCCGCGACAAAATCTTGCAGCAGCGGGTAGGTGGTGGTGGTCGCCAACATGCGCACACTGACCACCTGGGGGGTGGCGCTGGGGGGCAGCACCGGCCCCCGGCAGCTTGCCAGCGCCAGGCTCAGGATGACAAGGGTACGTTTGGCCCGCCTCATGCTCCCCCTTTCAAGCGAAGAGGGCCACCAGCAGACTCAGCGTGCCAAACGCCGCACAATACACCGCAAAACCATACAAGCGCCGGGCTTGCAACAGGCGCAGCAAGAACCAGATACTCAAAAAGCCGATTACCGCTGCCGACAGGAATCCGGCGATTAACGGCCCTAGCAGGTCGCTCCCTACGGTCACGTCACCGGTCAGCACGTCGAAGAACTGCTTGGCCCCCGCACCAAAAATGATCGGAGTCGCCAGCAGAAAACTAAAGCGTGCCGCCGCCGGGCGCGGCAGCCCGCGCATGATCCCGACGGCAATTGTGCTGCCAGAACGTGAGATACCAGGGAAGATCGCAAAGGCTTGAGCCGCCCCAATCAGGATCGCGTCCAGGGGCTTCAGGTCTGTCAGGGGCCGGTCGGCGGCATAGGCGCGCTCGCTCAGAACCAACAAAGCCGCTGTTACCCACAGGAACAGCGCCGCAGCGCGCGGCTCAGCAAAAGCCGCCTCAAACACATCATCGAGCAGAACCCCCGCCAGCGCAGCGGGCACGGTTCCGATCACGATGAGCAGCAGTAAGCGTACATCAGGGTCTTGGAAGTTACGGTTTTGCGGCGCATTTAACCCGGCTCGCAGCAGAGTCAGCCAGTCGCGCCAGAAATAAACCAGCACCGCCATCATGGTCCCCAGGTGTACCACCACGTCAAACAACAGCGGCGGCTTATCGATACCCAACCACCAGGGAACCAGGACCAGATGACCGGAGCTAGAAACAGGCAAAAACTCCGTGGCCCCTTGCACAATGCCCAGAATCAGAGCTTCGAGCAAGTCCACTTCGCAATCCTTTCAATACGGAGGTGCGCATCTTCAGCGGCCCGCTGCCGCATATCAGGCGGCATTCAGGGGGCCAGCACCATAACCGGTTATCCTGTTGTTGGGCGCGCAATCAGTGCGCAGGCGCGCAATCAGTGCGCAGGCGCGCAGCCCGGACGAGTCAGTCCGCCGGGAGGGGAATCGCGGTCACGTCTTTCTGCGATCCGACCGGCTCATACTGCGCCATAAACCCGGCAGCATATT
>CAZMNL010000780.1:0-1970 GCA_964567525.1 uncultured Anaerolineaceae bacterium | reverse complement strand
GTTAGCGAGCGTGAAGGCGAGTTCTTGCGCTGCCGTGCTGCCGGCCTCGCGGATGTGGTAGCCGCTGATGCTGATCGTGTTCCACTGCGGCAGGTGGCGCGTGCCGAACTCAATCGTATCGGTGACGAGCCGCATGGAGGGTTCCGGTGGGAAGATGTATTCTTTCTGCGCCTGGTATTCTTTGAGGATGTCGTTTTGCAGCGTGCCGCGCAGGTTCGCCAGCGGCACGCCCTGTTTCTCCGCTGCCGCGATATAAAACGCCCACAGCATCGCCGCCGGGCTGTTGATCGTCATCGACGTGCTGACCTCGCCCAGCGGAATCCCGCCGAACAGGATTTCCATGTCGCGCAGGCTGGACACCGCCACGCCGCACTTGCCGAACTCGCCGAGTGCTTCCGGCGCGTCGGTGTCGTAGCCCATCAGCGTCGCCAGGTCGAAGGCCACCGACAGCCCGGTTTGCCCCTGGTCGAGCAGGTAGCGGTAGCGCGCGTTGGTTTCTTCCGCCGTGCCGAAGCCCGCAAACATGCGCATGGTCCACAGCTTGCCGCGATAGCCGGTGGCATGTACGCCGCGCGTATACGGGTATTCGCCCGGCAGACCGAGATCGCGCGCGTAGTCGAGATCGGGGATATCCAGCGGCGTATACACGCGCTGCACGGGCCGCCCGCTGATGCCCGTGAAGGTCGCGCGGCGCTCCGGTCGGCGCTGTAACGCGGGTTCCAGCGTGGCCTGCTGCCAGTGGTCGTGTTGGGCGCGTAAAGTCTCTACTTTGCGGGGATCAAAAACCATGATGTGCTGCCTCCTGAAAATAGCTTCAAGCGATTAGCTTTTAGCTGTTAGCAAAAAGCGAACAGCGGCGGCATATGCAAAGATGTCCGGGAACGGATGCGGCCTCGCACGTCCAGCGCCGTTTACGGTGCTTTGTGTATGTAGCCTGCTGCTTGCAGCGGCAGGCGCAGGGCGAAGACCGCACATTTTCATCGCTTTGTGGTGCCGGTGTGACCACCGGTCGCCATGCGGCGGAGTTGTGCAGATTGTAGAGATTCCGCGCCCGGCAAGCCCAAAGGCAGCAGTCACGGCTTGCCGGGCGCGGCGTGGGTGAATGCTGCGCCCGCTACACGTCCATCAGGATCGCGCGGACCGGTGCGCCGTCGCTGCCGCCGAGCTTGACCGGCAGGCACACAAACTGGTACGTGCCCGCGCTCACTGCCGCCAGGTTCAGCCCTTCGACGGCGATCACGCCCGCGCCGAGCAGAATTTGATGCGTCACAATCAGGTCACGCCACGCTGCAATCGACAGGTAATCGATGCCGACCAGCTTGACGCCGCGATCCACAATCCACTGCGCGCCGGTGCGTTCCAGCGCGACATAATCTTCGACAAACGTCGTCGTGTTCTCGGCCCAGATCGCCGAGTTGCGCGTGCGGAACAGCACCCGCTGCGCGCCCGCCGGGATCGGCAGGCGGTCCAGCGCCTCGGCGGTGAGGATATCCACGCCGTCCGGCACGTCGATCACCACCGCCGGGCCGACCAGCACGTTCAGGTCAAGCTGTTCGACGCCCGCGCCGCCGGGCACAAAATGCGCCGGGGCATCGAGGTGCGTGCCGGTGTGTGCGCCCAGGCGCAGGAAAGTGTTGGTCGAGTCGTCGCCCCGGTCCAGGTGCGCGACGTGCTCCATCTCGACGGGGTTGGAGCCGGGCCAGACGACGAGATCGGGCGTAATGGTCAGGGTCAGATCGTAAATCATGAGGGGGTGTCCTTTCAGACAAAGAATCTGTCACAAT
The DNA here is from genome assembly GCA_964567525.1 of uncultured Anaerolineaceae bacterium. Classification (GTDB taxonomy): domain Bacteria; phylum Chloroflexota; class Anaerolineae; order Aggregatilineales; family Aggregatilineaceae; genus CAYRNY01. The sequence goes on along the minus strand of CAZMNL010000780.1, from coordinate 186 downwards.
TTGAAGTTATGCACTTTTCGCTGGCGCGTGTTTTTGGGAGCTATGCCGGGATGAGTCTACAGTTCTCAGTGCGCAGTAATCAGTAGAATCGGGGGCCAACGTCACGGCCAAACACACTGATAACTGAAAACTGTTTACTGATGACTCCGCTGACTCCGCCAAACCTGCGCGCCACGCTGTTAAAAC
>CAZMNL010000779.1:0-1973 GCA_964567525.1 uncultured Anaerolineaceae bacterium | reverse complement strand
GGACAGATCAGGCGCGGTGACTATGACGCGCTGGCGGCCTCAGCCCAGGGCGCGGCGGTCGATCTGCTCCCGGAAGATGTGACCCCCGAACAGGTGAGCCAGGTATTTTCCGCGGCGGCAGCAGAATTGCAGCAGCGTGAGCAGGCCATGCGCGCCCGTTCCGAAGGCAGTCCGCCAGCTTAAGGATGCGATAGATGAATCTGGTCGAGCAATTGGCACATTATGCCCTGTTTCGCGGCCTGAGCGCCGAAGATTATCAAGGGCTGATCGACGTGATGCAGCAGAAACACTATGCACCGGGTGAGACGTTGTTCAAGCGTGGTGATCCGGGGGATGCCATGTATCTGATCCTCAAGGGACGTGTCAAAATCTACACGCGCGACGCCGGGGGAAATGTGTTTACGCTGCGTTACCTGAGCGAGATGTTCGGCGAATTCGCCATGCTGGATGGCCGGTCACGCTCAACATATGCGGAAGCAGATGGCGAACTGGATGTTTTGATCCTGTACCGCGACGATTTTATAAAGTTTCTGAATAAACGCCCGATTGTGGGGGTTTCGTTGATGCGTAATCTCGTCGAGCGGGTGCGGTATACAACCGTGTATTTGCAGCAGGTGATGGACGCAACGCACCAACTGGCACAGGGCGATTTTGAGTCTATCAGCAGCATTCCCCAGGCGGCCTCACATGCTGAGACGGAAATCCGCGAATTGATCGGGGCTTTTATCGACATGGCACAGGCGTTACAAATGCGCACGTTGCAGTATCAAAGCGCCACACCCGATCACGAAACACCGTCCGACAGCGCCGGTCAGCCAGATTGACCGGCGTGTTTTTTTTGAGGAACTGCCCATGTCGCATTGCGACCATCATATCGGTCGAACCGGCACCAAGACGAGATGAAAATGTGCGGGGATCGGCCCGTGCCCGACGGTTTTACCGTCGGGCTATACACCTGCTGGATCGCAGTTTTAGCCCCGTTGACGGGGTGGCCGACCTGTAGCCGGGTCCATTCAGGGCCGGGCGAGGCTTATCGCTTACAGCTATTTTTGAGGAGGGAAAGCGCATGTCATCGTGTCCGCGTTTGTTGGTGATCCTGGTCATCGGGCTGGCGGCTGTAAGTACCGCATTTCCGGTTGCGGCACAGGATCAAGACCGGGTTCCGCGTATTATTTTCATGCACCATTCGACCGGGCAGGGCGTGATCGAGCAGGGCGATGTGCGCGGAGCCTTCACCGCGCTGGGTTATGCGTTCTGGGATCACGGTTATAATGAGCAAGGGTTGTTTGACGCCCAGGGGCTGTATCTTGGCGTACATTGGGACGTGCCCGGCGATAATACCGATCCGGATGGCTGGCACGCGATCTTCCAGCAGCCAGCCACCGATCCCCCGTCTAACACGTTCAGCCACATGCTGCAATACGATGTGATCATCTTCAAAAGCTGTTTTCCCAGCTCGCATATCAGTGATGACGATATGTTGGCGCAGTACCGGCGCTATTTTCTCGATATGCGCGCTGTCATGGACCAGCACCCTGACAAACTGTTCATTCCTTTCACCACGCCGCCGCTGGTTCCCAACGAAACCGATGCAGAGAGCGCCACGCGCGCCCGCCGCTGGGCGGCTTATCTGACCTCGGATGAGTATCTGTCCGGGCATCTGAACATCGCGGTGTTTGATTTCTTCTCGCTGCTGGCCGATGAGAGCGGGTATTTGCGCGCGGAATATCGCAGCGACGAATGGGACAGCCACCCGAACGAGGTGGCAAACCGGGCGGTCGGACCGGAACTCGTCGCTTTCGTTGATCAGGCGTTCCGTGACTTCGTGCCGGGTGAAGCACCGGTATTACCCGAACCGGCAGCGCAAGCGACCGGCGCGGTGGACGCTGTCCCCGCTGAAGAAGACATGCCGCCGGATGTCGCAGTGAGTGCGTCTCCCCAGGCTTTGATCCTGCCGCCAGAAATGCCGGTAC
>CAZMNL010000778.1:0-1974 GCA_964567525.1 uncultured Anaerolineaceae bacterium | reverse complement strand
GGCTGTGGGTGACGTTTGAGGGCCGCGACCTGTGGCTGCGCAAGAGCGCGTTTGTCAGCGTGGAAGGCGACCTGGACGCGGTGCCGGTGGTGGAACCCGAACCGGTCCAGCATTCCGCCGCCGAAGACGTGATCGCGGTGATCAGCGGCATGGGCGCGCAGTTACGCGAGGGTCCGGCGTTCAACGCGGAGATCGTCGAAGTCGTCTACGACGTGGCGCTGCCGGTGATCGGGCGTGATCCCGATGGCGCGTGGCTGTGGGTGACGTTTGAGGGCCGCGACCTGTGGCTGCGCAAGAGCGCGTTTGTGCGCGTGGAAGGCGCTATCGACACCGTACCGGTGGTGCGTTAGCGTTCGGGTATAAAACCTCTTTATTCCGGTTAAAAGGGGCGCGCCGGTGCGCCCCTTTTTCGCGTATGGGGCGGTTGTGCAAACCTGCGCCGCTGCGCAAAAAAACGAAAAGAGGTTAGAATATACGCTAGCTATCAGAACAGAAAATTGGACATATTCCCATGAACATGCAAAACCTGACGGGTCAGGTGTTCGGCCAGTACGAACTGCGCGAAATCCTGGGGTTTGGTGGCATGGGTGTGGCCTACCGCGCACGCCAGACCAACCTGGAACGCGATGTTGCTATCAAGGTCTTGATGGCGGGGCTTGCCAGCGAGTCGGGCTATATTGAGCGCTTCTATCGCGAAGCCAAGACCGCCGCTTCGCTGGAACACGCTAACATCGTCCCGGTGTACGATTATGGCGTGCAGGGCGATATCAGCTACGTGGTCATGCGCCTGCTGACCGGCGGATCGCTCGAACAACGCATGGCGCAGCGTGCCGAAAACGACAAGCCGCTGCCCACGTTGTCCGAAATTTCGCGGCTGCTCGATCAGCTCGCCAGCGGCCTGTACTATGCCCACGAGCGCGGCGTGATCCACCGGGATATCAAGCCTGGCAATATCATGTTTGACGACCAGGGGCAGGCGTATATCGGCGATTTTGGGATCGCCAAGCTGCTCGAATCGACGACCGCGTTTACCGCCGCGAACACGCCCATTGGCACGCCGATGTACATGCCGCCGGAGCAGTGGCGCTCCGAGACGCTGACGCCCGCCGCCGACCAGTACGCGCTGGCGATCACGATCTACCAGTTGATGACCGGGCATCTGCCCTTTGAGGCCACCACGCCTTATGGGATGCTGCATAAACATCTCAACGAGGCCCCCACGTCGCCGCAGACTCACCGCGCCGATATTCCCGACGATGTGCGCTTTGTGCTCGACCGCGCGCTGGAAAAGAAGCCGGAAGCTCGCTGGGAAACGACCATCGCCTTTGCCAATGCGTTTAAAGAGGCCATCGGGGATCAGGCGTGGGCCACCCAGACCGGCTTTTTCACCACGCCGATCCCCACGCGGCGGCCTACCGGCCTGGGCGGGACGATCAGCGTACAGATCAGCCCGGACTCGCCGCTGTTCACCGGGCCGCAGCGCCCGATGTACCGTTCGGTCTGGTTCTGGGCGGTGGCGCTGATCATGCTGGCGGTGGGGATCGCGGCGGGGTTGTTCGTGCTGGCGGGGGATAGCGGCTCGTCGGGCGAGGCTATCGACCCGTCAGCGGTGGCAGAGACGGCGATCAAGGCTTACGAGGAAACGCGCGTGGCCGTGATCGGCGCGACCAGCCAGGCGGTTGAGGATTCTATGGCGACCGAAGACGCCCAGCAGACCGCGACGCAGTCCGCGCTGGAGGCCACCGACGAGGCCATCCGGCTGCTGACCGCGACGGTCAACGCGCAGCAAACCGCCACACAGATCGCGGCGAATGCGCTGGAGATCGCGCGCGGTGAACTCACCGAAACCGCGCTGGCCTTTACCAACACGCCGACCAGCACGCCCACCGGCACACCGACCCGCACGCCGACGGCGACACCCACGCGCACGCCCACCCTCACCCCCACCCGCACGCCGGACGCGACCAACACCCC
>CAZMNL010000777.1:0-1976 GCA_964567525.1 uncultured Anaerolineaceae bacterium | reverse complement strand
GGTGGTGCCGGATGATTCGCATTATGGCGGGCTGAAGTATACGTTTATCGGCGACCTGGACGCGACCAAGCCGATCAGTCTGCGCGAGATCGCCGCGCAACAGCGCGTGAACGAAGCAAACCGGCTGGTGCGCTCGCTGTTTGAAATCTTCGGCCCGGCATGGTGGGGGCAGCGCCAGCCGTATCACTTCGGCGTGTGGCGCGAATACGAGCACGTGCTGCCGCCCGCGCTGGTGATCGACGCGCTGTCGGACTCAAATGTGGGTGCGACCGGGCATGTGCTCTCCCCGCTGGGCACGTGGAGCCGTAACAGCCAGGTGATGCCGGGTGAGGTGGTGGCGTTGAGCCGCTTTGCCGTGCAAAAACTGGATATCAAGACGGATACGCTTTACCTGGCGGCAGGCGCAGAACCGGAGGCGATCAACCGGTCGGGCAAGGTCGAGGTGCGCGGGATGCGGCTGTCACGGGATAGCTACACGCGGGGCGAGGTGATCGAGCAGCTTGTCGGGCGGGTGGTGAACACGCGCGATGATTTGCTGCTGCGTTATTTGCAGTCGTTGGAGCCGCAGTTTGATTTCCGGCTGCCGGTGATCCCGTCCGGCCATGACAGCGTGCCGAACCTGCCTAACCCGCTGCTGCACATCCAGGCGCTGCTGGAACGGCAGATCAACGGCTACCTGTCCACCGTACACGGTGACATGCACCTGGCGAACGTGCTGGTCGGGCTGGATAGTAATCCCTGGCTGATCGATTTTGCGCTGGCGCGCGAAGGGCACACGTTGTTTGACTGGGCGCTGCTGGAGATCAGCCTGATCGCGCATACAGTGGCGAAGCTCGCGCCGCCGGGGTGGGATGGCATGTGGGGCGTGATCGCGCAACTGCGCGCGCTGAATCGCGGCGAGGATGAGGTGCTGCGCGAGCGTCACCCGGTGGCCCGCGCGCTGACGTGTGTCAAGACGATCCGCGACGTGGTGCGCGAGTACCTGTACGATCCCGGCCAGTGGAACGAGTATTATATCCCGCTGGTGCTGCTGGGCCTGCGCGCGATGGGCTGGCAGACGGAAACGGTAGACAGCCGCCGGTTAGCGTTCCTGGCGGCGGCGTTGTCGCTGTCGGAGATTCATTCGGCGGCGGATGTGGCGACATCCAGCGGCGACGGCTGGACCGGTGCAGACCGCACGGACCTGGAGATTTTCGGGCAGATCGATCCCACGACAGGGATGCACGGCCCGCCGACACAGGAATCGCCGCCTAAACCGGATTCGCCCCTGGACGATCTGGACCTGGACCACCTGGACGATGAGGACTCCTGGGTTCCGCAGTGATGCCGGGGGGATCAGGGGCAGGTGATCGGTGCGGCATTGGCAGGCCCATCGGGCGGAGCTTCGGCAATCCAGCAGGGCGCGGCGGTGAGTTCGACGGTGTCGCTGGTGGCGTTGTTGATCCAGATCGTGATAGTACTCTCTGAAACCGGCGGATCGGCGTTATCGAAAAAGTAGCGCCCGATTCCGCCGTTTTGCTCAATGGTCAGGGTGTAAGTGCCGGAAGCGTGTATGTGCCCGTAGGTGGTGGCGTGACGGTGCGCTTCGATCAGGCGCAGCGTGGCCGGGCCAGTGACCAGGGCGCGCCCACTGTTGAGGTCAAAGGTGATCGTGGCGGTGCTGCCGGTTTCGAGTTGCAGCGTATCGCCGATGCGCAGCCGGACCGGGTCGGGGTTGTCCGGCGCGATGGGTTTGGGGACGCGGTTGGGGACGACAAGCGCGGCGCTGCCGGTGATCTGGGTGATGCGGGCGTCGAAAGTGACGTTATAGGGGATGGCAAAGGATGCCGTAAAAGCCAGGGCTGCGAGAATGACGATGATGACGGTGGCGCGGATGATGGTGCGCTGCTGGTGGTCCACTGAAAATATCCTTATGTTGAACCGCTAAGTAGTCGTGCAAAAATGAGTCCGCGTTTTCGAAAGTTCCCGAAGCAAGA
>CAZMNL010000776.1:0-1979 GCA_964567525.1 uncultured Anaerolineaceae bacterium | reverse complement strand
GCGTGCTGGCAAAGGTGCTGGTCTGGCTGCTGGAAACCGACAGCGGCGACAAGGGCGAAATCTCCCTGCGCGGGTTCGAGGAAAACGCGATCTGGGCGCGGCTGAGTTCCGAGGATGAGGGCTGCACGCTGGACCGCTGCGGCGAGCAGATGCACGGCGCGTGCCCGTTCTTCAAGGCGCGGCGCGCGGCGGAGTCGGCGCATATCCTGGTGATCAACCACGCGCTGCTGATGGCCGACGTGCAGATCGGCAACCGCGTGCTGCCGGAATACCGCTACCTGATCGTGGACGAAGCGCACCACCTGGAAGACGCCACCACCAACGGCCTGAGCTTCCAGATCACACAGGCAGCGCTGCACCGGCGGCTCAACGACCTGGGCGATGCGCGTAAAGGGCTTCTCAGCGACGTGCTGCGCGGCACACATGGCAGCGTGCCGCCCAACTATTTCGAGCAGATCGAGACGTATGTCGAGACGGTCGCGCAGTCGCTCAACGTCATGAGCCGCCACGTCGAGCGCTATTTCGAGGCGCTGCTGCACTTCCTGCAAACCACCGGGCAGGTGCGCACAGGCGACTATATGAACCAGGTGCGCATCACCGAGCAGATTCGCCAGCGGCCCGGCTGGGTGCAGGTCGAGCAGGCGTGGAGCGTGCTCAGCCAGTTCACCACCGCGATCTCGGACGCCATGAACCGGCTGGCAAAAGGTCTGGCGGGGTTGGAGCAGTTCGACGTGCTGAACTATGACGACCTGATGCACAGTGTCGGCGCGGCGGCGCGCCACCTGCAAGAGATTCACGTGCAGTTGGGCGCGTTTTCCGTCAAGCCCGCCGACAACACGATCTACTGGGCGCAGGTGGAGCAGGACGGCACGCGGCTGTCGGTGCATGCCGCGCCGCTGCACGTCGGCCCGCTGCTGGAACAACACCTCTGGGAGCCGAAAGACAGCGTGATCCTGACCAGCGCCACGCTGCGCACGGGCGGCGCGTTCGACTACGTGCGCGAGCGCCTGAACGCCTTTACGGTCACTGAAGCGGTCGTCGATACGCCCTTCGACTACGAAAACAGCACGCTGGTCTACGTCCCGACTGACATCCCCGAACCGAACCAGCGCGACGACTACCAGCGCGCAGTCGAGCGCGGCCTGATCGAACTGGCGGCGGCGACCAACGGGCGCTTGTTGGGGCTGTTCACCAGTTACGCGCAGCTTCGCCAGACTTCACAATCCATCGCGCCCCGGCTGGCGCTGGGCAATATCACGGTCTACGACCAGAGCGACGGGACCAGCCGGCAGGCATTGTTGGAAGGTTTCGTCAACACCGACCGCGCCGTGCTGCTCGGTACGCGCTCGTTCTGGGAGGGCGTGGACGTACCCGGCGAGGATTTGAGCGTGGTCGTGATCGTGCGCCTGCCGTTCTCCGTGCCCAGCGACCCGATCTTCGCCGCCCGCTCGGAGCAGTACGACAACAGCTTCATGGACTACGCCGTGCCGGATGCGGTGCTGCGCTTCCGCCAGGGCTTCGGACGCCTGATCCGCACCAAGACCGATCGCGGCGTGGTGGTGCTGTTCGACAACCGCGTGATCACCAAGCGTTACGGGCAGGTGTTCCTGGACAGTCTGCCGGGCTGCACGGTCCAGCGCGGGCGCATGGCGGATTTGCCGCAGGTCGCGGCGCGGTGGATTCGCGGCGGGAGATAGACAGGCGGGGGCTGTGTGCGGTTCGCTGCGCCCTGGGCGGGTCCCCTACAACCCCGTGCGAAACCTCTGCCGCGCAGAAACAGCCTCTTATGCATTTTAACTTTTTAATCTGGTAACGACTATCTGCGCCAAACGGCCCCTATCCCGCGTGACCTGCGGTCACGTTGCCCCTTTCCCCATCCAAGATGGAGAAAGGGGGAGTCCGTCTCGCGTAGGCGAACACCTTCCCCCCCTCTCTAGCTCGGCTGGAGAGGGGGGACCGAGGGGGGTGAGGCCGTTTGG
>CAZMNL010000775.1:0-1982 GCA_964567525.1 uncultured Anaerolineaceae bacterium | reverse complement strand
TAGAACGTCTCCTTGCCAAGGAGAAGGTCACGAGTTCGAATCTCGTCGCCCGCTCACAACAAAAAACGCACCCCACCGGGTGCGTTTTTTGTTGCTTTGTCAACTACCCAGCGCTGAAGCACCTGGGCTTATAACTCGCAACACCGAAGTTGGCGCAGTGGCTTTACGCCAGCGGCAGTTTGACCGGTTGGCCGCTCGCCGCCGAGCGATACACCGCCGCGACAATCTCCACCGCTTTGTAGCCGTCATACCCGGTAATCGCCGGGGCGCGGTCTTCGCGGATCGCGGCGGCGAACTCGTTGACCATCGCCTGGTTCGCGTTCGATCCCCAGTAGGCCCAAGTCGGTTTCTGGTCAGCCTGCCCGTAGACGGACATCACCTGCTTGAACGGGTCAAGCGTGACCAGCCCGTTTTCGGCGACGATATCCATCGTCAGCCCGCCCCAGGTGGGATAGTTGGGTGGTTTGCTCCAGCTACAGTCGATGCTGGCGAACGTGCCGTTCTCAAAAGTGAGCATCACCAACCCGCCGGTTTCCACGTCTACACCTTCATCCGGCCAGAAGATATCGTTTAGCTCGGCGTAAACTTCGACGACCTCGCAGCCGAAGTACCAGCGCAGCAGGTCCGCTACGTGGACCGTATGATCGGCAGCCGCGCCACCGCCCGCCAGCGCTTTATCCACAAACCAGCCGCGCGGATAGGCGCTGTGCAGACGCGGGAGCTGGCCCTGGTTGGTGGTGTTGCAGCCGTAAACCTGCCCCAACGCGCCGCTCTGAACCACCTTATGCACCTGCATCGCCGGGGCGCTGAAGCGCATCGGGAAGGCGGTCATCAGCTTGACATTCGCCGCGCGGCAGGTATCGACCATCGCCGCCGCATCTTCGACCGTGGTCGCCAGCGGTTTTTCTGACATGACGTGAATCCCCGCTTGCGCTGCCATCTCCGCCAGTTCGCGGTGGCGCGCGTTTTCGGAGCAGATCACCACCCCGTCGGGCCGTTCGGCGATCAGGGCTTCGTGCGTCTCGAACCAGCGCGCGTCATACACGTCCGCGAAGTGCTGGCCGCGCGCGGCGTCGGTATCGCTGAACCCGATCAGCTCCACATCCGGGATCGCGCGCAGGTTGTGGATGTAGGCTTCGGCGTGCAGGTGTGCAAAACTCATAATTGCCAATCGCATGTCGTCGCCTCCCTTAAAGTGTGATCCGCTGGCCGGTGCGCGCGGATTCAACGGCTGCTAACGCGATCCTGACCGCCGCTGCGCCGTCCTCGGCGGAGACGCGCGCGGGCGCATCGTGGACGATCACGTCGTAGAAATGTTTGATCTGTGTGGTATAGGGGTTTTCGAGCAGCGGGCTGGAAGGAACCCCGGCGCTGCTGGTCTGCTGCTGTTTCATGTGGATACCGAGCGGGATAGAACTATCCGCCGGGTGTTCGATCAGGCCCTTATCGCCCGCAATCTCCAACCCGGTGCGGAACAGCGGCGCGGGGTTAGCCCAGCCGCCCTCGATGTGCGACAGCGCCCCGCTGGTGTGCCGCAGAATCGCCAGCGCGTAATCGGTTGGCGCGTCCGGCTGACGGCTCATCAGGCTTTTGGCGAACACGCTCTCGACCTCGCCCGCGATCCAGCGCGCATAGTCGAAGTCGTGAATCATCAGGTCAAGGATCATGCCCCCAGATTTTGTAAAATCCGCGAACCAGTTTTCGTCGCCCAACTTCGGGCCGGAACTCACGCGCTTGAGCCGCACCGTACCGATCCGCCCTAGCGCGCCACTGGCGGCGATCTGCTGTGCCCGCGCGTATTCCGGGAAAAAGCGTACCACGTGCGCCACCAGCAGCTTAACGCCCGCGTCCTGGCACACCCGGACCATTTCCTGGGCGCGCTCCGCTGTGCGGGCCAGTGGTTTTTCACAGACGATGTGTTTACCGGCGCGGGCGGCTTGCAGCACCATCTCGTAGTGCAGATGGGTCGGCGTGCAGATATC
>CAZMNL010000774.1:0-1984 GCA_964567525.1 uncultured Anaerolineaceae bacterium | reverse complement strand
AAGTCGTTTGAGTGTTGGTGTCTTGTCTGTCATCATGCGCGTTATTTTACCCCTCGTTTAGCACTTTGGGTATCCCTTTTCCCTCCCTTTTTGAGAGGATACGTTGGATGCTTTATTCCGTGTCCGAATCCGGGCCGTCAGGCGGTGAGTTTGGTGTGTGTGGCGGGCTGCTCAGCGGATTCACGCACATCCCCATGGAGCACTTCCCGCGAGCGCTTACAAAACCAGCACCCCGATCCCCAGATCAGGCTCACGAACGCGATCAGCACGCCCGCGACCTTCCACCATGCCTGTCCCTCCATCACCGATCCGAGCGCGATCACCAGGATCAATGAAGCGGCAATGTACCACACCCAATATGCTTTTGAGAGAAGTTGACGTTTGCTCATAGAAGCCTCCTCGTAGCCTGCGATTATATGGGAACATTATAACACAAACATTTTTCTATTTAAATCAATGATAGTGGATATATTCCAGGCCGCGCACCAGAAAAAACCGGGCGCAGCACGCGCCCGGTTGAGTACCTGCTATGGGGTTGTTACCCAGGGTAACGGTGTATCGTTACGCGCTGTTTATGAACCGTAGCCGGTTTCCATCTCGCCGGAGATCAGCGCTTCGGCGATGAATTCCAGTTCTTCCTTCACTTCGTCGGGAACCATGTCTTCGAAGTCATGGAACGAGGCCAGCGCCGCGTCACCTACGAAGTTCCCCGGTTCGAGTTCTTCGTCCATGTAGGCGATGATGATATCGGCCACACCCTTGTCCAGCAGTTTCATCGCGCTGGAAACGAGGCAGGCGTGCGCTTCCGGCACGGTGCCCCACTGGTCGGTATCCACGCCGATGCAGAACGGCGGCGGGCCATCTGCGCCAACCGCGCTCGCCACTTCGATCAGGCCACCGTTACCGGTCTTGCCGCCCGCCGCGAACACAACATCGGCGTTCTGGTCGAGCACCTGGCGGGCCGTGGCCGCACCCCATTCGGGGTCGGTGAAGGCCTGGTCAATCGCACCAGGGTGGTAAATCGAGTTGATGGTGATATCGGGGTTCACATAGCGCGCACCGGCTTCGTAACCTTCCTTGAAGGCCACAACCGGGGGCACCTGGTCCGTGCCGAGCACGGCGGCGATAGTGCCGGTCTGGGTCAGACGCCCGGCCAGCACACCCGCCAGGAAGCCGCTCTGGTCTTCAGCGAAGATCAGGCCAACGACGTTCTCGACCGGCTCAACCTGGAACTGGTCCACGCCGATGAACAGCACATCGGGGTAGATTTCGGCGGCGGCCAGCGTCGCGTTACCGAGCGCAAAGCCAACGGTCACGATAATATCGTAATCATTTTCGGCAAATTCAGCGATGTTGTCAGCGTAGTCTGCCGCATCCACGGTTTCGATGTAGTCTGCGGTTGCGCCGCACAGTTCCGCCGCCAGCACGCCTTCCCACGAGCTTTGGTTGAAGCTCTTGTCGTTAATCTGGCCCACGTCCGTTACCAGGCCGATTTTCAGGTCTTCCAGGTCGTACTCGTCGCACGGGATCAATTCTTTAGCTTCGATCTCCGGCTCGTCGTCCTGTGCCATCACCATCGTGACAGAGGTCAGGGCCAGCAACAGCACCAGCAAAAGCGAAATCAACCGTTTCATTGTAGAGACTCTCCTCAAAAACATAAACAACCAGATGTTTTTTGAACACCCCCACACTGTTGGGGCACACCTAGTTTACCAGATTCCCGGTGATGTGAAAACAGGCATATTGGCCCAGTTTGAGCGTATCACCCGTGAGCCATACGCCGCAGGATTTGGTACAATCTGCTAAATTGCAGACAATACAACCAACGGACCCGCGCGGCATAAGGCCGCTGTAGCAGCCAGGGACAGCCCGCCCGCCCATGACCCAACACCCACCGGCCACCGATCACGCTGATCACGCCGCCTACGTCCAGCAGATGTTTGGGCGTATCGCCCGGCGCTATGACCTCATGAACCGCCTGATG
>CAZMNL010000773.1:0-1992 GCA_964567525.1 uncultured Anaerolineaceae bacterium | reverse complement strand
GGTAGAGGGCGCAGGGAAGAAAAGCCCACCACAGAGTACACGGAGGACACAGAGCAAAAGCGAGGGGCATCTTGCAGGGCGAGTTTCCAAACCCGCCCCTACGGTCGGGCGCGTGTTCTTCGCTAACCGCTTATCGCTCCCCGCGTTAGTACGAATCCAGGTCCACGAAATACGCCGAGGCCGCGCGGTTCAACATTTCCTTGCTCATCTCCGGCGTCTCGCCGAGATAGCGCGAAATGTCGATGATCTGTTCGATGATATCGCGCGGGTGGACCGAACGCAGGTTGCGTTCGTCCTTCATGTACCACTCTTTCAGCAGCCATGCCAGGTTATCCTGGTCGAATTTGACCTGTCTGGCCTCGCACATCGCCTTGAAGATTTCGCGGAACTGGTCGAAGGTCGGGTCGCCGACTTCGATCTTGTGAGGAATACGGCGCAGGAACGCTTCGTCTACCAGGTCGGCGGGCGGCATGTTGGTGCTGAAGACGATCAGCACGTTAAACGGAATCTCGATCTTGCGCCCGTTCGAGAGCGTCAGAAAGTCGATGCGGCTTTCCAGCGGCACAATCCAGCGGTTGAGCAGGTCACGCGGGCGCACCTGCTGCCGCCCGAAGTCGTCGATCAGGAACATGCCGCCGTTGGCTTTCATCTGATACGGGGCTTCGTAGTACTGGTTGATCGGGTCGTATACCAGGTCGAGCGTTTCGAGCGTCAGTTCGCCACCGACCATGATCACCGGGCGGCGCACGCGCACCCAGCGCGCGTCATGGCGCTCGCCGGAGGCCGTGCGCGTTCCGTCGCTCTGTTCGGGCAGCACCTCGTGCTCGACATTATCGAACACGCGGATCACCTGTCCGTCCACGTCCACCGCGTAGGGAATCCACATCGGCGCGCCCAGGATCATTTTCCCGACGCGCTGCGCGATGGTCGTTTTACCGTTACCGGGCGGGCCGTACATAAAGATCGCCTTGCCGGAGTTCACCGCCGGACCGATGCGCCCTAACATCTCTTCGTTGATGATCAGCCCTTGCAGCGCGCGCTCCAGAATTTCCTGGTTGACGCGAATTTTGCCGCGTGACTGGGCGTTCATCGCGGTGACATACTGCTCAATCGTCACCGGGCAGGCCCCGGCGTACTGCGTGCGGGCCAGCGCCTCGTGCGCCTTTTCGATGCCCTTCATGGTGATCACGTATTCATAGCCGCCCGCGCCCAACCCGCTGCCGCCGCCGCGCACTTCCAGGAATTTTTCGCGCTTCAGGCTTTCCAGCACGAGATCCACCACGCCCACAAAGGGCAGGTGCATCTGCGCGGCGACCTGGTTACCGGAGAGGTAGCCGCCGAAGTACAGCGTTTTGATCGCCAGGTCGGAGAGGATGCCCATATTCAGACCGGTGTCTTGCAGCGTGTTGATGGGCGGCGGTGTCCAGGCATTCTGGGCGTTGGCGTTGCGGACAGGGGGTGCTGCTGTGGTTTTAGCCATGTTGGTCCTCCAAAATCGCGCCTACCTGGCGCACCTCATCTTCGGTATTGTAACAGTGTGTGGAAATGCGCAGATGCGGCACGCTGTGCTGGTCCAGGTGGCGCGTGACGCGCACCCGTTCCGCGACCAGCCGCGCGAGAAACGCCCCGGTTGCCTCGTCGAGCGCGGCCAGCGCGCCGCCGTCGTCGGGATCGACATCCCACAGCCGGAACGTCACCACCGGCCCTAACGAGTCACGCGGGGTGATCACGGTGCAGCCCTGCGCGGTCAGGTCGTCTATCGCCAGCGCGGACAGGTGGCGCGTCCAGTCGTCAATCGCGGCGATGCCCACGCCGCACAGAAACCGGATGCTCTCCGCCAGCCCGACCATGCCGGTTACGTTGGGCGTGCCCATCATGAAGCGGGCCGCGCCCGCACGCGGGGCCAGGTCGTAGTCGGCCCAGAATTCCCAGCCGTCGGTCGCGTTGGGGCCGATGATGCCCGGCTGCATGGTTTCGCATACTTCGTCACGC
>CAZMNL010000772.1:0-1994 GCA_964567525.1 uncultured Anaerolineaceae bacterium | reverse complement strand
CAGACCACGACCGTCTACGTCACGCACGACCAGACCGAAGCTATCGCGCTCGCCGACCGGATCGCGGTCATGCGCGCGGGCAAGATCGAGCAGGCCGGCAGTTTCAGCACACTCTACGACGCGCCCAAAAACGCCTTTATCGCGCAGTTCTTCGGCACACCGCCCATGAACCTGTTTCCCGGCCACATCTTCGGCGATACATGGGAAGGGCGCGGTTTTGAAGTCCGCCCCATTCGCCCCGGACTCCGGCAGGCGCAGGCCGTCCACCTCGGCATCCGGCCCGAACATGTCGAACTCACTGACGATCCGGACGGCATCCCGGCGCGCGTGGAGTTCATCGAGCCGATCTTCACCCAGCAGCGCCAGGTCCTCTATCTCGACCTGGCGGGCCGCCAGTGCGTCGCCAGCGTGGATTTACACGAACAGGTCGCGGGTGGCGATGTCGTGCGGTTGCGCTTCCCATCGGAGCACCTGTACCTGTTCGACGGCACAACCGGCGCGCGCATTGGCTGAGTTGGCGACATTTTCGCCTGAATCAGGGGTGCGTTTTAGTCTGGTACACGTTGGCGGAAATAACCCTGCGGTTTTTGTAGGGGCGACTTTAGAAAGTCGCCCTGGGCGGGTTTGGAAACCCGCCCCTACAAAAAACAGGTTCGCCAACGGTATCACACGCGGAGAGGGTGGCTCAACGGTGTGCTTACTCCCCCTCTCCAGAGCGTGGAGAGGGGGCCGGGGGGTGAGGCTTTTTTGAGTACGTGCGCCATTTCGCATTTTGACTATACTAAAGAGTGTTTAGCGCTTTGCTACATTCATACCAGCCAGTCAGGAGGGGACAGTATGTCACGGTCCAGATATAGTATTACCACCCTTACCCTTATTGCCATCCTGGTCAGCCTTGCCCTGTCAGCCATTGGAACGCCAGCGCCTCCTGCGCTGGCCCAGGGTAACAACGTCGTGATCGTCAACACCGGCGCGCTGCATATCCGCAGCGGCCCCGCGCCCAACATGACCGTGATCGGCACGGTCGCGGGCGGCACGGAGCTGACCGTCAACGGGCGTAACACCGAAATGACATGGTGGCGCGTCAGTTCGCCCTTTGGTATCGGTTGGGTCAGCGATCAGTTTGTCGCCTTTCGTGGCGTGATCGATAGCGTCCCAATCGTCAGCACGCCGCAAGGTACGCTCGAAACTCCCGTAATTTTCGTGGACCGCTATCCCGCCACTGTCTACAGCAATCCGAATCTCGATTCATTCGTGATCGGCATGGTCCCGGCAGGTGGCAGCCTGCCCATTATCGGGCGCTCACTTGACGGCAACTGGTGGCAGGTCAGCACCTCAATGGGACCGGGATGGGTGAACATCGCGGATGTGGCGCTGCGTGGCGATGAAAACATCGTTGGGCGCGTCGGCGATCCTGGCCCGTCCTTCCGGGGGCCAACCGTGCGACTCAACGCAGGCGCGCAGGTCACGACACAGCCCGGCGGCGGTGACACCATCGCCGACCTGCCCGCCGGGACCACGATCCCGACGCGCAGCCGCAGCGCTGATAACGCCTGGTGGGAAGTAACCGGCGATTTCGGCTTCGGCTGGATTCCGGTCAGCAACATCAGTCTGATGGGTGCATCCAGCACGCTGCCCGCTGCCGCCAGCGTCTACACGCGCGGCCCCGGCTACACCGGCGGCGCGATGGCAACCGCCATCATCGAAGTGGATCGCAAAGTCGCCTACGGCCTCGACAGCTACGACAGCGACCCGATGTGGGATGCGCGTCTCGGCGAGCAGTTGGGCGTGCTGGCGCGCAACCCTAACGGCCTGTGGCTGGAAGTCATCAAGTCCAACGGCTGGATTGGCTGGCTGAATTTCAGCGGTATCACGCTGCAAGGCAGCATGGCGGACCTGCCGGTCAAAGACACCAACCCGGTGATCCAGAACATCGTGATCGTCAATACCGGGCGGCTGAATATCCGCAGTGGCCCCGGCTCGGAATACGCCGC
>CAZMNL010000771.1:1184-1994 GCA_964567525.1 uncultured Anaerolineaceae bacterium | reverse complement strand
ATCACCCCGAGGGAATCAAGGGTGCACAGGCAACGGCGCTGGCGGTTTTGCTGGTGTTGACTATTCCATTGTCCGCCGTATGGGGATGGGTGCTGTGGCGGCTGGTCAATGGGCGTAATCTGAGCATCTGGCGCACGCGGTCGTAAGTCCGGCGCGGCGTCCTATTGCAAATGGAATGCGGGAAATATGACGCAACATAACGGGAATATGCGCCAGGTCACACGGTCCGATTTTCAGCGCGTGCTGCGGCTGCTGGGTCCGCTGCTTGCGCTGGCGATCTCATCACTGGCTTGCAGTATTGGCGGGATTGGCGATATCAACGGGTTTGCGCTGGATCGCACCTACCGCCTGAAAGACGGTGAGCAGCTCGAAGGCGATCAGGTCGTGTTCGCCTACGATATCGATTTCCAGCCGGACAGTGTGATCGATGGCGATCTGACTCTCACGGGCAATAAGGTCGCTTTCGATGCCACGGTACAGGGTAATGTGTTGGTCGTGGCGGAGCATTTGACGGTTGGTGAAACGGCGTTCATTTCCGGCGATTTGGTGGCCTGTGTCAATACGCTGGTCCAGCACGATAATGCCCGCGTGCAGGGTGAGGTCCGTGAAGAGTGCCTGAACAACAATACCGCCAGCATCGCCGACGCCGTTGATACCGTGTGGAATAGCTGGCGCGGCAGCGTGTTTTTCCGGGTGAGTACGGTGTTGATCGGCGCGCTGCTGTTTGGGGCGCTGGCGGCATTAGGGACGGTGGCTATGCCGCGCGTGTTAGTACGCATGTCGCAGCCGGTACAGCGTGCGCCGCTGCTG
>CAZMNL010000771.1:0-1174 GCA_964567525.1 uncultured Anaerolineaceae bacterium | reverse complement strand
GCTGCTGGTGGGCGGCGTGGGCGCGATCACGGTGCTGATCCTGGTCGGTCTGACGCTGCTGTATGCGCTGATGCTCAAACTGGTTGTGCCGCTGGTGCTGCTGCCGGTTGTCGTGCTGATATGGTTGGCGCTGCTGCTGCTGAGCTTGCTGGGGTGGCTGGCCCTGGCGGAACCGTTCGGCGTGTTCCTCTTCCGCATCTTACGCGCAGATCGCCAGCCACGCATGATCACGGCAGCGGTCGGCGGTATGGTGCTGGCGCTGCTGCTGCGCTTGTGGAGTGTGTTCTGGTTCGCGCCGTTGTTTGCGTTTCTGTCCGTGATTCTCTTCATTGCGATCGGGCTTGGTCCGGTGCTGCTTACGCGCTTCGGTACACAGCCGTACACCCGGTCGGGCGTATTCCAGCGCATTGAGGGGTAATTCCCCGCCAATCTCCGCGATAATCCTCACGGGCGTGCCAATATCACCGCACGCCCGTTTTATGTATCCCGGTGCGGTGCGCCGATCACAACATATCTACCGGGTCAATGTCCACGAACCAGCCCTCCGCGACATCCAGCCCATCGAGCAGTTGCGCGGGGTCCGTGCTGCGGATCACGAGATGCCAGCGATAGAGATTGTTGCGCTTGGCGAAAAAACACGGTGTAGGGCCGATTAACTCGGTCGCCGTGAACTGCCCCTGGGCGATACGGTGTTCGAGCATGGTCTGGGCGCGCTGCGCTTCGTAACGGGCGAGGTCGGCGGTCGGGAACTGGAACACGATCCGCGCCAGCCGCTTGAACGGCGGGTACTGCTGCTCGCGCCGGTAGGCGAGTTCCTGCCGGTAGAAGCGCTCATAATCGTGTTCTGCGGCGGCCTGGATCGCATAGTGTTCCGGCAGGTAGCTCTGCAAAATCACGCGCCCGCCAAGCGCGCCGCGTCCGGCGCGGCCCGCCACCTGTGTCAGCAGTTGAAAGGTGCGCTCCCCCGCGCGGTAATCAGGCAGCCCCAGCGCCGTATCCGCCGACACAATTCCGACCAGTGTCACCTGGGGCAAATCCAGCCCTTTAGCGATCATCTGTGTCCCGATCAGGATGTCGGCTTTTTTGTCGCTGAAACTGCGCAGAATGATCTCGTGTGCGTCGCGGCCAGTCGCCGTGTCGCGGTCCCAGCGGATGGAGCGCGCGGTCGGGAATT
>CAZMNL010000770.1:1405-1994 GCA_964567525.1 uncultured Anaerolineaceae bacterium | reverse complement strand
GGCTGTGCCCCAGGATGCGCGGGACCAGGAAGATCGCTTCAACATTCTGGATCGTGATGTAGGTCAGCGAGACGACGACGGCAAACAGCAGTCCCGCATCCAGGCCGGGAATCGTGGCGCTGTCGGTCGTCAGCGCGAACAGCAGCGCCGGAATCTGCGCCAGCGCCGGACCCAGGTTAGGGATGAACTCCAGAAAGCCCGCGATCATCGCCAGCAGCAGCGGCTGCGGCAGCCCCAGGATCAACGCGGCGATATAGGTGGCGATGGCGATAGCGGCGGACAGCACGATCTGCCCGCGCAGATAGGCGTTCCATACCAGGCCGAGTTCATGCAGCAGGCGGCGCGCGTCGCCCCGGTAGCTCTCTGGCAGGGTGTTCACCATGTGCTGCGCGAAGATCGGCCCGTCGCGCATCAGGTAAAAGAGCATGATCAGTACGAAAAACAGGTTGATCAGCACCGACACCACGCCGCCCACGAATCCGAGCGCCGGGTCTGCCAGCGAGAGGATCGCGTCTTGCAGCGTGTTGGTGATGCTGGGGCCGCCGTCGTCTTCGCCGGGCGTGTCGAGGGCGTTTTCGAGCTGCTGCCA
>CAZMNL010000770.1:0-1395 GCA_964567525.1 uncultured Anaerolineaceae bacterium | reverse complement strand
CGTTCACGTCCGGATGGTCCGTGGCGTGGGTCACGTCGACCACGATTCCCACGTCGGGCAGATGGTCGTCGAGCTGCTGCCAGGGCACGTATTCCGTGCCGCCGATGCGGATCGGGCGATCCAGCAGGCGGCGCAGGTCTGCTTCAGTGTCTTCGACCAGGGTGGGCAGGTCGTCGGCAAAGGTGCGTAACTGCGTCACCATCGCGGGGATGACCAGCGCGAAGCCGAGCGCGACGGCCCCCAGCACAACCAGCCACGTCAGCAGCACCGCCAGCGAGCGCCGCACCTCATAGTTTTTGATCGCGCGCAGCCGCCGCTCGAAAAACGTCACGACCGGGGATAACAGGTACGCCAGCACCACCGAAATGACAATGGCCGCCCACGCAGCGGCCCCGATCTGCACCGCGATCAAAAACAGCCCGATAAACGTGATCACCGCGACAATGCGCTTGGTAGTCATGTCCCAGGGCGGGCTGGTCATAGAGGGTAAATGGTTCGCCATGCGCCTTGACTCCTTTTCGCACCAGATTCTAGCGTGCCGCGCGGCGCACGTCGAACGCTGGCACAGGCGATCACGAACAGCCTGGCATGGTTTTCGCTAACCGCTAATCGCTTTCAGCTTACCGCTGTTTTTCAGGGCTGGCGGTCGAGGCTCAGGCGGCTGATGAAGTCGTTGAGCGAGATCGTCGGCAGCGTCAGCGGCTTGAGGTTGCCACGCGCGATCAACTCCATGCTGACGCGCGCGATAGACTCGTTATCCGGCGCTTCGATGACGTGGATAAAGTCGTATTCGCCCAGCGTGGCGTACTGGTCCAGCACCTTAACGCCGAGATTTTCAATATTCAGGCTGATCTCGCGCAGGCAGGCGGGATCGTCCATCACGCAGGACACGCCGGTTTCGGTAAGCTTGCTCAGCAGAATGTAAACGGGCATGGGGTTGCTACTCCTGAAGTGTTATCTGAATTTAACGGGGTGCAAAGAACACTATTCGCGCCGGGGAGCCAGTCATTCCCCCGGCGCGAGTACTGTAGCATTTGCCGTGCCTTCTGCCAAGTGCAGAAACGGCGCGGCCTTACGGCTGTCCCTGTTGGGCGAGGTGGCGCTGGTAGGCTTTCCAGCCGGGGCAGATTTTGGTGTGCAGACGCCACAGCCACGCGGCGAAGGACTTCGGTTTTTCTTCAGCCCGGCGGCGCATGGCGCAGGTTTCGCACGGGAATTCTTTCTGTTCAGCCATTCGGACATCCTCCAAAAGCAACGTGATCGATCAATGCCCAGCTTACCACCGGACTCCCGCGCATGCACAGTATCATTCCGCGCATTTCTGCGCCGCTATTCCTCAGGCAGCAATTCCCGGAGGTTGGCTGTGAAGCCATCATCGGGCCTTATCTGAACAAA
>CAZMNL010000769.1:0-1999 GCA_964567525.1 uncultured Anaerolineaceae bacterium | reverse complement strand
AAAAAGCGCCCTCCACCCGGAGAGCGCTTTTTTGATCGCAGTTGCGCGCGCAGACTCTACCCCGCTACCCCCCGCGCTTACGCCTTCTCGTACAACTCCACCAGCACGCCGCCCGCGCTCTTGGGGTGGACGAAGGCGTAGCGCGTGCCTTCGGGACGGGTGCGCGGCTCGGCGTTGATCATCTCCACGCCGTGATCCACCAGCCGCGCGATCATCGCGTCGATGTCGTCCACCTCCACGCACAGGTGGTGCATGCCCTGCCCCTTACGCGCGAGATACTTACCGATGCCGCTGTCCGCGTCGGTGGGTTGCAGCAGTTCGATCTCGCTGCCGCCCACCGGCAGAAACCCGATGCTCACGCTCTCGGCGGGGTTGTCTTCGGTCTTCGCCAGCGGCAGGCCCAGCGCGTCACGCCAGAAGCCCAGCGCCGCGTCTAAGTCTTCCACCACAATCGCCACATGGTCGATACGTTTGATCATGCTATCCTCGTAAAAAGCAATAAGCGATAAGCCGTCAGCGATAAGCAAGGCCTATTTCACGCGCAGGCCAACAGGCTGAATGCTGACGGCTGAAAACTGTCTACTGACGACTCTTACTCCTGCCACACCGCGATCAGGTCGCGCCAGTCGCGCCACACGTCGGTACGCGAGTCCAGGTCGGGGTTGGTGCTCAGGCGCGTGCCGCCCTCGTGGATGAAACAGCCGAAGTCGCTCGCCAACACCGCGTCCATGCGCGTGCGCGCGGCGAAGACCGCCGTCAGTTCGAGCCACCGGGCGTCAAGTTCCTGGCTGCGCTGCGGTGCGAGACAGGCCCCGTACCACGTTTCCATGATCCAGACCTCTTTGCCGTAGTCGGCAGGGTGGCCCAGCGCATCGAACAGGTCTTCGAGCACGTCAAACGCCGCCGGTTGGAACAGCCGGAAACCGATAAAGTCGATGCTGTCTATGTCCAGCAGGCGCATGTACAGTTCCTCGTCAAGTTCCTGTTGCAGCGCCACCGTCACGCCGATTTTGGTGTCGGGACTCTCTTCCTCGACCGCTGCGACCAGCCGCCTGACCTGCGCCATCCACGCATCGAGCACGTTTGCGCCTTCCGGGTCCTGGATGCTGCTGTATTCCTTGTACTGGCTCGGCTCGCTGAGGATTTCGTAGTAGTCCGGCTGGTACAGCCCGGCGTAGTGCCGGGTGCGCGCTTCCTGGATTTCGGTGAATTCCAGCCAGGGCAGGCGGTCGTCTTGCGAGGCGCGCACGATCAGGTAGGGCGAATACTGGTAATCGGCGATGATCAAGCCCAGCCCGGACTCCCGGATCGCGGCCATGAACGTCTCTTCGGCGGCCAACTGGCGCGCGATGCGGTCCTGCGCTTCCTGGATGCTGTCCGCGTCGTCCTCGTCGATCTCGAACAGCACGGGGTCTTCAGCTTCCAGCAGCATATCGCCGCCAGCCCCCACGCGCACGACCGCCGAGTTTGCTTCGTGAGCAGCAGCGATATCGGCGAGATGCACATCCAGGTAATTTTCGTCTCCGGCTTCCATCGTGGTGAAAGTATAGCCGAGCGTGACGTTCAGACTCGTGCCCATGCGCAGCGAGTCGGCGGTGGCTTCGGCGCGCCAGTCGTCAAGCTGGTTGTCCATCCAGGCAGCGCGCTGCTGCTGCTGCGTGACATGCAGCACGATCACGACCAGCACCAGCGCCAATGAGCCACCGGCCCAGATCGTCAGGCCGCGCGCGGTGGAGGGGAACAACCGCCGCCAGTAGACCAGGCTGATCGCGTTGCTGAGCAGCGCCACCATCAGCACCAGCGCGATCAGGCTCGCCGCCGGGCCAAGCAGGATGCCGATCCCGCCCAGCGGAGTCAGGCGACCGGCAATCGAAATAAACGCTTCCCAGTAGTAGCCGATGCCGACGGCGGTCGCCAGCGCGATCAGCGAGACGACCACCGGCACGCGCTGCCCACGCCACACGCCCACCGTCGCCACCACCAGCACGATGCCGCCCAC
>CAZMNL010000768.1:0-2002 GCA_964567525.1 uncultured Anaerolineaceae bacterium | reverse complement strand
GATTTTCAGTGAAACAGTCATCGATTATGGCTCAAACGTAAAATAGCCACACCCGCATGAAACTGCATCATGCCTGCCGGGCATTATGCGGCGCGGTGGGTTTTGTCGTATACTGGGGGAAAGTTAAGCGTATTTAAGATTCTTGCAGGGGGTGCAGATTGCTTGAAATTGTTAATCTCGAACAAGTGTTAAGCAAGGACGAATGGAAGGCGCGGCGCGGGTTTTACCGGCAGCGGCTTTACGACCTGGCAAAAGCGGCGTTTGACGCCAAAATACCCGTCGTGGTGGTCTTCGAAGGTTGGGACGCCGCCGGGAAGGGCACTTGCGTACAAACTCTGACTTCGCGCATGGACCCGCGCGGGTTCACGGTCCTTCCCATTCGGGCGGCGCGCACGTCGGAGCAAAAGCGGCCCTGGCTGTGGCGGTTCTGGCTGAAACTGCCCAACTACGGGCACATGGCGATCTTTGACCGCAGTTGGTACGGGCGTGTGACGGTCGAGCGTGTCGAATATGAACTGTCGCAGCGCGACTATATGCGGGCGTATAACGATATCGTCGATTTCGAACGCCTGATCGCGCGTGACGGGTATGTGATCGTCAAGTTCTTCCTGCACATTTCCAGGGAAGAACAGGCGCAGCGCTTCAAGCAAATGGAAAAAGACCCGCTGGAAAGCTGGCGTCTGGAAGAAGAAGACCTGGAACGGCACAAACACTACGACCTGTGGCTGCGCGTGTACGAGGAAATGCTCGAACGCACCGATACCAGCTTCGGTTCCTGGACGATTGTTGAGGCCACCGACCGGTACTTCATGCTCGATAAGGTCTACCGCACGCTGGTTAACGCGATAGAATCGCGGCTCGGCGAACTGCACGCCGTGCCGCCTGTGATCAGCGAGGCCGAAGCCGAGGCCCAGGGAGAGTATGATTAATGCTGGAAACCATCGATCTCACACAGGCGCTTGAGCGTGACGATTACCGCGAGCAGTTGATCCGTTACCAGGTGCGGCTGGGGCAGTTGGGTTTCCAGGTCTACCGGCAGCAGCGCCCGGTGATCATCGCCTTTGAGGGGTGGGACGCAGCAGGGAAGGGGGGCGCGATTCGCCGCCTGACTGAGCGGCTCGACCCGCGCGGCTATGTGGTTCATTCCATCGGCGCACCCGCCGGGGACGACGCCGAACACCATTACCTGTGGCGCTTCTGGCGGCGGCTGCCGGAAACCGGGCAGATCGCCATCTTCGACCGCACATGGTACGGGCGCGTGCTGGTCGAGCGCATTGAGGGCTTTTGTACCGAGGACGAGTGGCGGCGCGCTTTCCGCGAGATCAACGAGTTCGAGCGCCAGCTTACCGACTTCGGCACGATCATCGTCAAGTTCTGGCTGCACATCAGCGCGGAAGAGCAGATCGCACGGTTCGAGGCGCGGCGCGACACGCCTTACAAAGCCTGGAAACTGACCGACGAAGACTGGCGCAACCGCGAGAAGTGGGACCAGTACGCGGAAGCGGTCGAGGACATGCTGTTGAAGACCAGCACGACCGTTGCGCCCTGGGCAGTAGTTCCGGCCAATGACAAGCTGTTCGCGCGCGTGTTTGTTCTGCAAACGGTGGTCGAGGCGCTGGAAAGCCAGCTTGATATGTCGTTTGAGGACGAGCAGGACAGGAAAAAGTCGAAGAAGAAGAAGAAAAAGAAAAACAAGAAATAGCGATAAGCGGTAAGCGATGAGCGATGAACAGGCGGCGGGCGAGTCCGGCTCGCGCGAACCTACGGTTTGTTAGTTGATGGCTCAAACCTGTCGGCTAGTACCGCGCGGCAGAGGTCACATACCAGTTGTAGGGGCGACTTTAGAAAGTCGCCCCTACAAAAACCGCAGGATTAGTGGGCGTGCAAAAATGAGTCCGCGTTTTCGAAAGTTCTTTTTGCTTTACCTCACCCCCCAGCCCCCTCTCCAGCCTCCGGAGAGGGGGAGTCAAGGGCCGTCTTTGAGCCACCTCTCCGCGTGTGG
>CAZMNL010000767.1:0-2003 GCA_964567525.1 uncultured Anaerolineaceae bacterium | reverse complement strand
GTGCGGAATGACCAGGTCGCGCAGCGTTGGAGCGCGCTCGACTGGCGGCTGCGCGCGGCGCTCTAGTACACAGGGGCGGAAATTTCTGACCAGTGCCGCCCTCACCCTAAATCCCTCTCCCTCAGGGAGAGGGACTTTCTGGCGCACACAGCGCTTTTCTCCCCTTCGCCCACAGGTGGGGAAGGGGAGCTATTCCCCTCCCTCCGCGAAGCGTGGGGGAGGGGTCAGGGGTGGGGGGAACAACCGTCAATACGTGTTTGGTAGACTACTAGCCAGGAACCCAGAACAGCGACTCGATGCTGCCCGCGCCGGACTGCGGCGACACCTGCATCTGTAAAACCGTCGCCTGAGTGCCGGTGTCCAGGTCGGCGATCTGGATCGCGGACGTGCCGGTTTGCCGCCCGCCGCTGATCCAGGCCGCATAACGTCCATCCGGCGAAACGTCGTACTTGCGCCCGCGCACCACGGATAGCGAACTGATCTCGTTGAAGCTGCCTTGCCCGCCGGGATCGAGTCCTTCGGCGAGCGTTTCCGGCGTATCCGCGCCGGGGAGCAGGTGCATTAAGTCGAGGTGCATGTCACCCATTATGTCGCAGCCCGCGATCCACCAGCGCAGGAACAGCAGCGATCCGTCCGGCAGTTGGCGCAGGTCGGAGAGATAGGTGGTGTCGGCAAGCGTGGTCAGGGTGACTTGCGCCGCGCTGTCGTCCGGGGTGCGCTGCACGATCTCCCACGTCCCGCACAGGTATACGCCCTGGCGCAGCATTTCGGGCGGGTAGGGGATCAGGACGCGCGCCCCGTCCTCGCGCACCAGCGTGCGGTCAAGCTCGGTGAAGGTGTCCGCGAACGTCACGCCCTGCGCCAGAAACTCCGGTTCCAGGTTGAAGAAGTCCCAATCAGTGGTCGCAGTGAGCGTGAAATCCAGCGGTTCGGCTTCCAGCGTGGCGGGATCGACGCGGAAATACGTCCCGACCGGCTCGGATTGGTCTTCCGTGCCGGGTTTCTGATCGGCGATGATCAGTTCACCCGTGTCCGTCCAGCCGAGCGCCATCATATTAACCGGTACTTTCGCAGACCCATCCGGCCCCAGCAGCACGGCAGCCCGCGCGGTACGGTCCCAGGCGATCACCGTTTCCTGGTCCGGCATCCAGCCCAGCACCATCAGCGCGCGCGGCACGATCTGCTCTGGGATGTATTCGTCGGTGTCTATGGTTGCGAGATTGGTCAGGCGCAGGACGTGCGAATTGCGCGTAGTGTTCATCGAACCGACCTGCACTGCCGTGCCCGGCGAATACGCCACATAGCGCCCGTCCGGCGATACGGACACCAATGCCCCCAAAACCGATTCGGCGATCAGCGTCGCGGGCGTGCCATCAAACCCGGCCAGGTATACGTTATCGCTGGTGGCAAAGACGAACCGCCCCGGCAAACCCTCCATCGTGGGCAGCGCCATCACGCCCGGCTGCGGCGCGCGCACCCCGGTCAGCGGCGACTCCGCGCCGGATGCGGTGGGCGTGTGGGTGGGCACGCGCTGGACTGCCTGCAACGGTGCGCCGCCTTCGTCGTCACCGCCACACGCACCCAGCACCAGCGCGCCGATCAGCAGTCCAAGCAGCAGGTAAATACGAAATTGCCTGTCAAACATGGTTTCTTCTCCTCAAAAGTAGCGGTAAGCCATAAGCCGTTAGCTTTAAGCGATGAGCGAAAAGCAGACAGCGACGGTGTGCGGTGGCATCTCACGCGCGCGATCAGCGGTCCGCATAAGTATATCACCGCCAACGGCGCACTGGATGCGTATAAACTCATGAACGTGACTGCACGCAGCGGCACATCAACATGACGATTCTCTGCGCCCTTTGCGGTGAAAAATCCTACCCCCCCCAATCTGGAATGCGCCCCAGGCTTAATGCGTATGGGCTGGGAGTGCGCTAAACTCTAAGTGATTGTTTTAGGCTGATCCAGGAAATAAATCACCCAAATAAGCTGGCCTTTGCTCCCCTTCC
>CAZMNL010000766.1:0-2004 GCA_964567525.1 uncultured Anaerolineaceae bacterium | reverse complement strand
TGATTATCACGGGCGCGTCGTCGGGCATCGGGCGGGCGCTGGCGTATGCGTTCGCACGGCGGGCGGCGAAGGTCGTGCTGGTGGCGCGGCGCGAAGACCGGCTCGAAGCCGTGCGCCGCGAGATCGAGCCGTACAGTTCGGGTGTGCTGGTGATCAAGGCCGATCTCACGCAGGAAGAGGATTTACAGAACGTCGTCGCGCGCACGCTGGAAACCTTCGGGCGCATTGACGTACTGGTGAACAATGCCGGGATCACGCTCAGCGGTCCGGCCCAGAATCAGGACCCCGCCAAAGTTGAGCGGATGGTGCGCGTTAATCTGTGGGCGGCCATGCGGCTGACCCAGCTTGTGCTGCCGCACATGCTCCAACGTGCGCGCGGTTATATCCTGAATATTGGTTCGGGGTTGGGACGCACGGCGATGCCGATGTATGCGCCGTACTGCGCGACGAAATATGCGCTCTCCGGGTTCAGTGACGCGCTGCGCCGCGAGCTGGACCGCACCGGCGTGTACGTGACGCTGGCTTTGCCGGGCTGGACGCGCACCGAAATGCTGACGCCGGAAATGGAAGACTTGCTGCAACGCTACGGCTACCGCATTGACGATCCGGAAGCCGTCGCCGAACGAGTCGTACTGGGGTTGGTGCATGGGGACCGCGAGATCATTCTGGGTGGGGTTTTTGAATGGGGCGGTATCCTGGCCGAGCGCTATGTACCGATCCTGGTACGGCTGTATTGGAAGCTGTGGTATTCACCGGAATGGATCGCCGTGATGCGTGATGCGGAGCGTTACTCAGCCGTTGATGCACGCTGACGCGCGATCCAGTCGCCCAGCATGGCGCGCGTGCTTTCAAACGCCAGATCGGGCAATTCCTGGTCGGCGGCAAACCACATAATCGCGTCGGCGTCGTCCTGCGCACGGGCGACGCCGTTTTTCACGCGCGCGGTAAACGTGATCACAATCGGTCCGCCGTGTCCGTACACGTCTACCAGCCCGGTGATGACGACATCTAGCCCGGTTTCCTCGTAGACTTCACGCCGCGCGGCCTGGTAGGGGTTTTCGCCAAAATCGACGTAGCCGCCGGGCAGCGCCCATTTGCCGCGTTCGGGACTCATCGCGCGCCGGACCAGCAGCACGCGGTTATCCTTCTCTACGAGCGTCACAGCGGCGACTTTCGGATCGGCGAAATGCACGAATCCGCATTCCGGACACACGCGGCGCAGTTTGCCGTAAGCGACGCGATCTTCCATCGCGTGCCCGCAGACCTGGCAGAAGTTGACCGGCGATTTCATGCGCGTGCCTTCCGGCGTCCAAAGGCGTACAGGCTCAGCGAGAATACCAACAGCACGGCTCCGAGTCCGGCCAGCCACCAGGGGGTATTGTCGCCATCATGCGGGGAAACTTTGCGCGTGGCGGTTGGTGGTGCGGCGGTGGGCGGCTCCGCTGTGGGGACTTGTGCGACCTCCGGCTGTGGCGTATCCGTCGGGCCGCGCGGTGCGGTGTCTGCCGCGCCATCCTCATCATCTTCGCGCGCGGCCTGTTGTGCGCTGTCTGCGCTGGTTTCGAGTTCTTCGAAAGCGCCTTCCTCAGCGTCGGATGCCCCGGCCATGCCTGCTGCACCAACGCCTGGTTCGGCGCTTTCGGCATTTGCACCGGCGGCGAAGGTCTGCTCGCCGGGCGGCATAGCGCCGAGTGCCGGTGCGGGCGCTTCTTCGACTGCCGCACTTCCCGCGATCTCCGGTTTGGCGGCGGAGTCGTCTGTCATGCCGTTTTCGTGGTAGACAGAGTCGGCCATGTCGTATTGGGATATCGGCGGCGTGCCGGGTGGCGCGGCGGCGTTGGCGGGGGCTGCGGGTGTCCCGGCGTAGAAGGTACTCTGCGCGATGATCGTCGTCTGGATCAGGTCTTCGCCGCTGTAGGCAATCGCCGTTAACTCGATCTGCGCCTGAAACGCAGTCGCAGTGATCACGTCTTCGGGCAGCGGGGAAGGTTGCAGCGCGATACT
>CAZMNL010000765.1:0-2007 GCA_964567525.1 uncultured Anaerolineaceae bacterium | reverse complement strand
ACCTGATCATCGACCCGCTGGTGCTGACCGTCTCCGGCTGCCAGGAATACTGCCCGGAACTGATCGAGGCGATCCGCACGCTGGAAGTCGTCTGGGACCCGCCGCCGTTGATTTCGGTGGGTTTGTCCAATGTGTCAAATGCGGTTCCGCGCGAAAATCGCGCGCTGATCAACCGCACCTACTGCGCGATGTTGATGGGCGCGGGCTTGCAGATGATGATCGCCGACCCAATGGACGAGGAACTTAAGCGCGTGGTACGCATCATCGAACAGCGCGACGACAGCACCCCGGTTGGGCGGCTGTACCTGACGCTGAACGACCGCATCGCGGCGATGGAAGAACTCACCGCCGACGATATAGACATGACCGACCCGGAGCAGGTGGCGATCTGGAAGACCGTGCAAATTCTGCTCAACAAAGTGATTTACGCTGATTCGTATTTGCAGCAGGAAACGGCGGTCTGAAGCGGGTATGATCAGGTCCACATCGTTTGCCGTATTCAGGAGTGAGGAGCATTAACCATGCCGGTATTCACGCCCGGTCGCCGCTGGCAGCCGCCTTATCTACCGTTCAAGCGCGAACCGCTCGGCAGGCGGGCGTTAGCCGCCGTCGAACGCTGGGTTAAGGGGCCGCTGTTCGGCTGCCGCATGTGTGGTAACTGTTTGTTACAGGAAACCGCCTTCATCTGCCCGATGGAGTGCGCTAAGGGGGTGCGTAACGGTCCCTGCGGCGGCTCCACCGAGGAAGGCTGTTATGTCGATGCGACGCGCCCGTGTATCTGGTATCACATCTACGACCGCGCGTTCAAGATGGGGCGCGAGGAAAAACTGCTCGAAGTGCTGCCCCCGCTGGACTGGGACCAGGTCGGCACGGAAACCTGGGGCGAGGTGTGGCGGCAGGTCCGCGCGGTGGGCGTGCGCAAGTTCACCGCCGGGATGCTCTCACGCGATCCTGAGCGCCGCGCCGCAAACTGGGACGCGGTTTTCCACCCCATCCGCCAGCCGGATTGGTGGCAGGGCGACGCCGAATATCACGCGCCCGCCTACGACGAGCCGATCTCCGACCTGGAAGGACAGCTTCGCGCGGGGCATTTCGTCGTCACGGCGGAAGTCGCGCCGCCGATGAGCACCGCGACCGGGGCGCTGTGCCGCAATGTGGATATGGTCAAGCCCTATGTCGCGGCGATCAACTTCACCGATAACCCGTCGGCGACCTGCCGCATGTCGAGCCTGGCGTGCAGCCTGCGCGCGCTGGAACACGGCATCGAGCCGGTCATGCAGATCGCGGCGCGCGACCGCACACGTACCGGCTTGCAGTCCGAGATCATCGGCGCGAGTTCGCTCGGCGTGCGTAACGTGCTGTGTCTCTCCGGGGACAGCGGGCGCATGGGGCCGCCGCCAATGGGCCGCCTGGATGTTGTCGATCTGGACTCGATCCAGGTGCTCTGGCTGCTGCGCCGGATGCGCGACGAGGGGAAATATCTCGACGGACGCCCGATCAAGTTCGCGCCGCAGTTGTTCCTGGGCGCGGCGGCGTCACCGTTTGCCTCACGCCCGGAGTTCCAGGCTTTGCGCGAGCACAAGAAGATCAACGCTGGGGCGCAGTTCTTCCAGACGAACCTGGTGTTCGACGCGGACGGGCTGGAAGTCTGGTTGAACGCGCTGGCGCAGCGAAATATCCTGGACAAGGTGTATATCCTGGTCGGCATTACGCCGATCAAGTCGCTGCGCATGGCGCACTATATGAACGACGACGTGCCCGGCGTGACAATCCCGCAGACGATTCTCAAGCGCCTGGAAGACGCCGGTGACGGGGTCCAGGAAGAGAGCGTCACGATCACGCTCGAACTGATCGAGGCGATTCGCGGCAAGCAGGGCGTTAACGGCTTCCACCTGATGGCGGTGGGCTGGGAAGAGATCGTCCCCCGGCTGGTCACGGAAGCGGACCTGCTGCCGCCGGGCTTCACGCCGCCCGAACAGGCCGAAGAACCGGATCGCGCTGGACTCG
>CAZMNL010000764.1:0-2009 GCA_964567525.1 uncultured Anaerolineaceae bacterium | reverse complement strand
GCCTTTGCTCCCCTTCCCTGAGGGAAGGGGTTGTGGGGGATGGGGTAATTATTTCTTGGCGTAGCCTAACCTCACCCCCCGGACGCGACCGCAAGCCGCGCCCCCTCTCCACACTCTGGGTTAGCATGACGCCCATAGCTGTCAGGATAACGTGGTGATCGTCCTTCGCCCGGCGATCAAGCCGAACCGCAGGTTCGCGCGGGCCTATAGACCTGCTGGACCGCCAAGCGGCCCGCCCGTCGCACGTTTAACCCCGTTTACGGGGTGGCTGGTAGGTAGCCCGACGAACGAACCGCAGGTTCGCGTGACCGTCGGGAGGCGGTGACACCTGCGCTTCCTGACATGCGCCAACAACTTATGGGTAATGCTAACCCAAACAAGTTGGAGAGGGGGAGAATAACCACTCGCGCAGGGCTGCGCCTAACCCCGCTTGGGCTTGAACGCACCTTCGATCAGGCCGGGCGGGAAGAACTGCGTATCGACCGCGCTTTGCGTGGCGTAGCGATACAGCGCGGCGGTGTAAATGCCGTTGAGCGTCGATCCGACCAGCGCGACAACCGCGATCACCAGCACGACCAGCCCCACACCCAGCACAACCACGATCACCGACTCGGTCAGCGCGGCCAACGCGATCACCGGGATGCCGACCAGCAGCACGGCAGCCAGGCCGATCAGGAAGAAGACCAGCCCAATGCTGAAATTCCCGACGACCTGCTCGCCCCAGGTATCTTTCAGCAGGCGTGTGCTGCGCTTGACCGCTTCAATCGGGCCGATATCCTCACTGACCAGCACGGGCACGACGAGATACGTGGCGAGGTTCCAGGCCACATCCCCCACCCACGCGAAGATTTGCCCGATGATGCCGCCCTTCTCGCGGATATAGCGCAGCACCATGCCGACCGTTGCCGCGATGATCGCGTAGCCGAGGATTTTATCGACGCGCGCCATAGCGATATTGATGCCGTCGCGCAGCGTCGGATCGCCGCCGTTCAGCCGGATCAGGGCCGCGCCGACCAGCGCAGTGTTGGCGAAGATCACCACAAAGTACATGGTGACGTAAAACAGGAATGCGATCACGTACCCGGCGACGCCCGGATCGCCGGAGTCGGCGACATTGTCGAACACGTTCGCCAGGAACATCGGCACGGCGAACACGATCATCACCATGATCGTCGCCAGCGTCGAGGCCAGCGGGAACAGCAGCAGCTCCTTATCGGCGCGCAGCACGGCGGCGCTGGCCTTGACCAGCTCCCAACTGTTTGAAATACGGCTCCACATAATGCGTTGACTCTCCTGTGCTTTCAGGTTGTTGCGGTATGATGCTATTATGCGCGAAAATCTGCGCGAATGCACGCCCGTCTCTATCTTTGCACTTTTTACTTTACCTCACCCCAAACCCCTCTCCACACGCGGAGAGGGGCTTAAGAACAGACCGCAACTCCCCCTCTCCGGAGGCTGGAGAGGAGGCCGGGGGGGGGTGAGGTGAATCTCGAAATCTGCAAAGGTAGAGGCCCGTAACCCGTATGGACGACCCAGAACATATGATGACATGGCAAAACACCCCCGAAGATAACTACCGCCCGATGAACGGCACGTTTAAGGGGCGCGGACGAAATTACGTTGCGCTGCTGGTCTGCCCGCTGGATGGCGCGCGACTCCAGCCCCAGGACGGCGCGCTGGTCTGCACGCAGCACGCGGCGCACGTCTACCCGTTCGAGGACGGCATCCTGCGCCTGTTCCCGCGTGAGCGCCGCGCCGACCTGGACACGCATTCCGCCGCACACGACCGCGCCTGCACGGATCGCGGCTGGCGCTCGCCGGACGAGGCCGCGTTCAAGAGCCTGCCGCAGACTGCGCTGCCCGGCTACCCGGAATCCTACTGGCCGCAGCAGGCCGACAGCAAGTCGGCCGAGCAGCGCATCGAGACGCTGATCAAGGCCGGCCAACTCGTCCTCGAACCCCTGACCTACATCCGCGGACGAAGCATCCCCAACCAGTTCATCATCGTC
>CAZMNL010000763.1:0-2011 GCA_964567525.1 uncultured Anaerolineaceae bacterium | reverse complement strand
GCTGCGCTGCTTTGCATTCTCCGGCGCGCCCGTGATGCACGGTTGCGCGGGTCTGCTCAGTTAGAGCTACAGATTATTAATGCTCGCACCAGAATTCGGGGCAAAAAACCGCCGCATGTGGTTACATCCGGCGGGGGCAAAAGCACATCAAAACAGTCTGATGTTCAGTGTTGCTTTGAGCGCCTTAGCTACCCCTTTCATTCTCGGTTTTTAGAACGACATTGCAATTAACTTGCAATGGGTTGTTCACGAGCGTGCCAACATCTTACCACCCTAAAATAGGGGCGTCAAGGGCTGATTCATTGACTTTTCGTAAAACTAGAAAAAAATCGGGCCAAAACCCCGAATTAACCCTAAAACGGCTGCCATTTTGGGAAAATGCGGGATATTTGGCCCGGCTTATCCCACACGAAAACGTGCGGAATGATGGATGGAATCTAGCTGAACTCCGGCAGCCAGTCGCCATGTGCCGCGATCAGATCGTCCACCAGCGCCCAGATTTGATCGAGATCGAGTTCGGCGGCGGTGTGCGGATCGAGCATGGCGGCGTGGTAGATGTGCTCGCGTTTGCCGGTCAGCGCGGCCTCGACCGTGAGCGCCTGGACATTGATGCTGGTCTGCATCAGCGCGGCAAGCTGCGGCGGCAGCGCGCCAATCTGCGTGGGCTGGATGCCGTTCTTATCAACCAGGCACGGCACTTCGACACAGCAGTTGGCGGGCAGATTGTCGATCAAGCCGTCGTTCATCACGTTGCCGTAGATCACGCGCGGCGTGTTGGTTTCCAGGCTGTCGATGATCAGCGCGCCGTATTCGTGGCTCTGCGCGACCTTGATCGTCGTGTTCGGGTCTTCATACTCAGCGCGCATGGCGTCCCAGTCCGCGATCTGAACTTCGCAGCGGCGAATGTATTCATCCAGCGGGATGTTAAAGCGTTCGATCAGGTCGGGACGGTCGCGCTTGATGAACCAGGGCACGTATTCCGCGAAATGCTCGCTCGACTCGGTCACAAAATAGCCCAGGCGGGTGAGCATTTCGTAGCGCACGCGGTTCCAATCCGGCACGCGGCCCGCTTTGATCACGTTATAGAGTTCGGGATACAGGTCTTTGCCGTTCTGCTCGAAGCGCAGATAAAACGCCATGTGGTTGATCCCGGCGCACAGGTAGTTGAGTTCGTTGTACGGGATGCCCAGGTCCATCGCCAACTGCATCGCCGTGCCCTGCACGCTGTGACACAGGCCCACCGTCTTGATCTTCGAGGCGCGCAGCAGCGCCCAGGTGAGCATCGCCATCGGGTTGACGTAGTTGAGGAACGTCACATCCGGGCAGAGTTCCTCCATCTCGTGCGCCATCTCAAGCATGACCGGGATCGTGCGCAGCGCGCGCATGATGCCGCCCACCCCCAGCGTATCCGCAATCGTGGCGCGCAGCCCGTACTTTTTGGGAATCTCAAAATCGATCACCGTGCCGGGTTTGTAGCCCGCCACCTGGATCATGCCAATCGCGTAATCCGCACCATCCAGCGCCGCGCGGCGGTCCGTCGTCGCTTCGATGGCAGGCTGCGCGCCCACTGCATCCGCGACCTTGTGCGCGACGATCTCGGACGTTTTCAGGCGTTCGGCGTCGATATCGAACAGCGTGAAGGTCGAGTCCTTCAGCGCGGGGAAATGCAGAATATCGCCCATCAGGTTCTTGGCGAAGACGGTACTTCCCGCACCTATGAAAACAATCTTGGGCATAAGTTGGGTGATCCTTTCGGCAAAATGAGAGGGCGCTCCAAACGCATCGAAGCACCCCGCAAAAACAAAGTTGGTGATGTACGGATAGCATTCACATCTCGTGGCGGCCCTGAAACGCGCGCAGCAGCGTGACCGAATCAACATATTCCAGGTCGCCGCCGGTGGGCAGGCCACGCGCCAGCCGCGTCACCTTGACGCCCAGCGGCCCTAACTGGCGCTGCACGTACATCGCGGTGGCGTCGCCTTCCATGCCGGGATTGGTGGCGACGATCACT
>CAZMNL010000762.1:0-2020 GCA_964567525.1 uncultured Anaerolineaceae bacterium | reverse complement strand
TCCCGCGCGAGCCGTAGCGATCCGAGAGCGCGCCCGCGACCGGCGCGCTCAAGCCCAGCGCCAGCGGCACGGCGGTCAGCAGCAGGCCGTACTCGCGCGGCGAATAACCCCGCACGCCGTCCAGGTAGAAGGTCAGCACGAACAGCCCCGCCACCACGATGAACACCATGAACCCGGTCAGCAGGCTGATGCTGAACAGCGGGTCACGGAACAGCGCGAGATCAACCATCGGCTGCTTGATGCGCCCCTCAACCCACACGAACAGCACGAATCCGAAACCCGTGCCGAACAGCAGCGCCAGGATGCGCGCATCGCCCCACCCCGTTTCCGGCGCGAAGGTCAGGCCCAGCGCCAGCGCCAGCAGCGTCAGCAGCACGATCCCCGCGCCGAGTGGGTCGAAACGCTGGCCGCCGGGGGGCCGCCAGTCCGGGACGAAGCGCCGCACCAGGAAAAAGCCGATCACGCCCACCGGCAGATTCACCAGGAAGATCGCGCGCCAGCTTACCACGTCAATCAGCACCCCGCCGAGCGTCGGCCCGATGCTGATGCCGACCGACACCACCGTGCCCATGATGCCGAGCGCGCGCCCGCGCTCCGACGCGGGGAACGCCTCGGTCACGATGGCGATGCCGAGCGCCTGCATCATCACCGCACCCATGCCTTGCAGCACGCGGAACGCGATCAGGGACGCTACCGACGGGGCCACGCCGCACAGCAGCGATCCCGCCGTGAAGACCAACATCCCGGTCTGGTAGATGCGCTTTTTGCCGATCATGTCGGCCAGCCGCGCCACGCTCAACACCATTGAGGTCACCACCAGCAGGTACGCCACCGCGACCCACTGCACCGTTTTGAAGTCGGTGTCAAACACTTTTTGCAGCGTGGGCAGCGCCACATTGATAATGCTGCCGTCAATCGTCGAGAGAAAGACGCCCATCGCCACGCTGAGCAGCACCCACCACTTGAGCGGCTGTGCGTCGTCGGCGCTGCGCGCGTCGGGCGGGGTTGGTGAGGGAGACATGGATTTTCACCGGTTCCTTTTCAAGCAGAAGATTCCTAATCGCCTGAATTACATCCTAAATTCGCTGGTCAAGTATAGCGTATCTCGGCTACAATCGGGGCCGATGAATCTTGAGCCTATGCCGATTAGAGGACGTTTGCTTGCATGAAGATTCACTATACCTTAGATGACAGCGCCGCCCGTCTGCCGCTCGACATTCGCAGCGCGGACCAGGCGCGCGACCGCGCCACCGAACTGCGCAACTCTAACGGGGTGCAGTTGGTGGAACTCACCACGCAGCACATGGTCGGGACCGGGGCCACGCTGACCGACGAACTGGTTCATTTCTTTGAGCACGACGGCGTTTCCACCGAGGCCGACCCCTACGCCGTCACGCATTATTACGCCCACCGCGACGAACTCGCCGACCTGCTGCGCGACGTGCGCGACCTTCAACCGGGCCTGGTGGCGCTGCACGAAGTCGCCGAACTGTTCCCGATCGACTTCGTGCAGGATGTCCAGTTCACACTGGCGATCACGGTCGTGGGCTACCCGGCGTTTGGCTACGTGCGCACGTACAAGGACTCCGAGGGCGAGGAATTTCACGGCATGGTGGTCAACCTGGCGCACGCCCGCCCGCATGTCGAAGCGCTGCTGGGGCATTACTCGCGCGAACAGCTTGCCAATACCATCCGGCACGGATTCTTTAATCACGAGGGCTTTTTACTGGCTTATAATGAATATGTAGATGCCCACCGCCAGAGCCGCGACCGGGTCAGCGACCGCCTGAAACACGGCCTGCTCAGCCGGGGGATCGCGTGGTATCTCAGCTACCGGCACGATCTCGCGTTCTATGACCAGGCGTTGCAACTGCACGCGCGCGCCCTGCCGGAACACGTAAGCCGCTATAACGACCTGCTGGGCGGCACGGTCAAAAAACGCGCGAGCGAAACCGGCTTAGAGGACTGGCCGCAGGCGTGGAAGTCCAACGAGCCGAGCCAGAACTGTATCGACGTGGTG
>CAZMNL010000761.1:0-2029 GCA_964567525.1 uncultured Anaerolineaceae bacterium | reverse complement strand
AAACCGCTGCATGATCGCAGTGGTCAGCATGGTGATCACGCCCAGCGTGAAGACGCCGATCACCAGCGCGAGCAGCGTCGAGGCGTTGCGCCCCTTGCTCGCCAGCATCGAGCGCAGCGCAATGCGCAGGTCCACCAGCCGCCACGCCGGGAAGAAACGCCCCACGAGCCAGATGATCACCCACAGCACGACGTACAGCACGCCCACCAGCAGGAAGGTGTTGAACAGCACGATCAGCGCAGGCACGGCATAGCCGAACGCGGCCCCGGCAACTGGCACGCCCAGGATGAGCAGCAGCCAGCGCGCGATGCGCCGCAGCAGCTTACCGCGCGTCCAGCCGGAAGCCAGCCCGCCCGCGATCATCGTCAGGCCCATCAGCAAGCCCAGGAAGCCGCCCACGCCCATCGACGCCCCGCGCAGCACATCCCCCGTAAACAGCCCGCTGACCAACGGCTGCGCGACCAGCGCGAGCGCCATCATCACGAACAGCAGCGCCGCGAACGAGCGCGCGCGTCCCGCCTTGGGGATCACGTTATCGCTGGGACGCAGCACCAGGCTGGGCCGCACCTGCCCCGCCGCCAGAGTCGGCAGGAAGCCGAAGATCGCCGTCACCAGCACGCCGACGATGAACCCGGTCAGCGCCGGGGCGACCGTGAAGCGGAAGGTTAGCGTGGTCGAAAAGGTCGTCTCGGCAAAACCTTTGATCGCATACGCCGCGACCCAGCCGAACACGATCCCGATGATGCTGCCGAAGATGCCCATCAGCACGGCTTCGACCAGGAACAACGCCGTGACCTGCCCGCCTTCCAGCCCGATGGTTTTCAGCACCGCGACCTCGGTCGTGCGGCGGCTGACGATCACCAGCATGGTGTTGACGATGCCGATGCCGCCCAGCAGCAGCGACACCAACCCCATGACCATCACCAGGTCGTTGACATTCTCGGAAATGGCCGAGTTCTGTTCTTCCATGTCGGCGGTGGTGTAGGTGTTCAGATAGGGGAAGCGGCGTTCAAAGCGTTCGTTGGCTTCCTCGACCACACCCGGATCGGCCAGCTTGACGAAAATCGTATCGGCACCGCGATCCAGGTTGTCGAACAGGTCCACCGAGCGCATATCGAGGAAGTAATACCCGAACAGCGCGCCCATGATGTTCTCGAAGCCGCTTTCCTCGTCGGTGGGCAGGATGCCGGTCACGGTGAAATCTTCACTGGCCCCGACCACCTTGATCGTGTCGCCTACTTCCGCTTCGAGGTCATCAGCGAGATTGCGCGCCAGCACGATATCAGTCGGCTGTTGGAGCAGTTCGCTCAGCGGCTTACCGTCTTCCGATACGCGCGCACCATACAGCGGGTACAGGCTGCTGTCTACGATGTAGGGCATCACGAACATTTTTTCGGTGTCACGCGCCGGCACACTGACCGAAATGGCAACGGTGGGATTGTTGATCGTCTGGTTGGCGGTGACGACCGTACCGGGATAGTTATTTTCGAACCATTCGGTAATGGTTTCGATGCCCTGTGGACTGAAATAGTCGGTCGCCAGCGAGCCGCCTTCCGCCACGACATCCGGGTCGGGCTGCACGGCGCTGCTGCCGCCCTCGTCGTCGAACTCGTCGTAGGGGAAGATGCGCATATCGCCGCGATTGCTTTCCTGCAAGCTGCCGGTCAGCGAATCCTCGATCATCACGCCGAGCGTTTGCAGGCTGACAATCGCCGCTACGCCCGCCGCAATGCACAGCAGCGCAAAGAGTGTGCGCTGCCCGTTGACGCGCAGGTCGTTCCAGGAATGCTGAATGTAGAAGCCGAGTTTTTCTAACATGGTGGTTTTGCCGCTTTCGTTATCTGTCAGCCGTGACAGCGATTTCGCCAGTGGAGCGCTTGTCCTTGAGCATCCGCACGGCGGCCATTTGCGCCGTTGAGCGTGCATCTACGTCGCGCGCGATTTTGCCATCGACCAGCGCGACCACGCGGTCGCACTGCGCCGCTACGTCCATATCGTGTGTGACCACGATCACGGTGGTGCCAAGCTG
>CAZMNL010000760.1:0-2032 GCA_964567525.1 uncultured Anaerolineaceae bacterium | reverse complement strand
GCCGTCGGGAGTCAGCACCCAGGTTGGCTGGTATTCCCCGTCGCTGAGGTCGAACACGTCGCTGGTCAGCGCCGCGTCCAGGAAGTCCGCCGCGCGCATACCGTAAACGTCAATCGTGCGCCATTCCCACTGGGTTTCGGGGTACTCCGGCAGCACGCGGAAGTGCTCGCTCGCGGCGTCGGCCTCTTTGGGATATCCGGCGAGATCGGGCAGTTCGTAGTCGATCCCGGCAGCAGACGCCAGCATCCCGACTTCCTGCCGCGCGCGGATCAGTGCTTCGAAATCGACTTTCGCGCGCCAGTCCTGCCGCCCGCCGGGGCCGGGATAGCTGAACGGCTCGCAGGCGTGCAGCACGTCCGCGATCACGTTCGCCAGCCGGTCGATCTGCGGTTCACGGAAGCCGCGCTGCGTGATCCAGGGCGTGCCAAGCCGGATACCGGTGGCGCGGAACGCCGACGAATCGCCCGGAATCGTGTTACGGTTGCAGACGATCCCGGCCAGGTCCAGGATGCGCGCGGCCATGTCGCCGCTCAGCGGCGAGCCGTCCACGCCCTGCACGCTCTTGCAGTCCACCAGCAGCAGGTGCGAGTCCGTGCCGCCGTGCGGGATGCGCAGGCCGCGCTCGGCGAGCTTCTGCGCGAGCCGCTGCGCGTTGGCGACCGTCTGGCGTTGCAGTTCGCGGAACTGCTCGGTTCCCGCCAGCTTGAAGGCGACCGCCATCGCCGCAATCGCGTTCATGTGCGGGCCGCCCTGCTCGCCGGGGAACACCGCGCGATCCAGTTTGCGCGCCAGCGCCGCGTCAGTGGTCATCAGCACCGCGCCGCGCGGCCCGGCCATCGTCTTGTGCGTGGTGAAGCTGATCACGTGCGCGATCCCAACCGGCGACGGAAAGACCCCCGCCGCCAGCAAGCCAGAAACGTGCGAGACATCCGCCAGCAGGCACGCCCCCACCTCGTCAGCGATGGCGCGGAATGTCGCCCAGTCCGGCGCATACGGGTACGACGTGTATCCGGCAATAATCACTTTGGGCTGCGCCGCGTGCGCCTGCGCGCGAATCGTATCGTAATTGAGCCGGTCGGTATCGGGATCGACGGCGTAACTCACCACGTTGTAGACAACGCCGCTCCGGCTGGCAGGTGACCCGTGTGTCAGGTGGCCGCCGTGTTTCAGGTCCAGGCCCATGATCGTGTCACCCGGTTCGAGCAGCGCGCTGTAAACTGCGCTGTTGGCAGGGGAGCCGCTGAGCGGCTGCACGTTGACGTAAATCTGGTCGGCGCTGACCGTCTCGGTCGCGAACAACTCGGCGGCGCGGCGGCAGGCCAGGCTCTCGATCAGGTCGGCGAACTCGGTGCCCTGGTAATAGCGGGGATCGCCGTAGCGCCGGTATTCGGCCAGGCGCACGTCGGCATCCAGAATATACTGCTGCTCCGCGCTGCGCCAGTCAGCGTTCGGGTATCCTTCCGCGTAAATGTTATGAAATGCTGTGCCCAACGCCTGCCGCACCGCCGCCGGGACACTCGACTCGGAGGGGATCAGAATCAGCCGCCGGGCCTGCCGGAGCGCTTCCAGATCGGCCAGCGCCGCCACGTCGGGATCGAGATCGGCCAGATCACCTCGAAACAAAAAGTCGTCCATCGAATCTCCTTATAACACGCAAAGAACTAAAGGCTAATTGACCGGATTCTAGCACTTCGATCCGCCCGCTGCTACTGCCGGGCGGCACCGGACGCCCCGCCAAAGAACACAAAAACGCCCTGCGCAGTTATGCAGAGCGTTTGAGCGATGACGGACAGTCAATCGTCGTCTTCATCCGACGTGTCATCCAGCTTTCTCAGCTCACCAAACAAGGCGCGCATCAGAAACGCCTTTCCCGTCGTTACCGCGTCATCTGCCTTCATGTCTTCCACAAGCATGAGCACGAACCCTAACCATTTCCCTTCGAGGGCCTCTTCGTTCATGACGGACGTCAATCGGTCGCGGAGTTGGTCAAGCCGCTCAGGAGTGAACAGGTCGGTGATGTACTCATCCATCC
>CAZMNL010000759.1:0-2035 GCA_964567525.1 uncultured Anaerolineaceae bacterium | reverse complement strand
GGCTCGCTGAGCGAGGTCCACGCGCAGAAAATCTGCAAGGTGATGGACATGGCGATGAAGAACGGCGCGCCGATGATCGGCCTCAACGATTCGGGCGGCGCGCGCATTCAGGAAGGCGTGGTCAGTCTGGGCGGATACGCGGATATCTTCTACCAGAACGTGATGGCAAGCGGCGTGATCCCGCAGTTGAGCGTGATCATGGGGCCGTGTGCGGGCGGTGCGGTCTACAGCCCGGCGCTGACGGACTTTGTGTTCATGGTCAAGGACACGTCGTATATGTTCGTCACCGGGCCGGACGTGGTGCGCGCGGTGACGCACGAAGACGTGACCTTCGAGGAACTGGGCGGCGCGATGACGCATAACTCGCTCAGCGGGGTGAGCCAGGTCGCGGCCAACAGCGAGGAAGACGCGCTGTTCCTGGTGCGCGAGCTGCTCGGTTATATGCCGCAGAACAACATGGAAGACCCGCCCTTTGAAGCGACCAAAGACGACCCGCTGCGCACCGAAGACGCGCTGAACAGCATCGTGCCGGATGACCCCAGCAAGCCCTACGACATCAAAGAGGCGGTCAAGCTGATCGTCGATGAGGGGCGCTTCTTCGAGATTCACGAGCACTACGCGCAGAATATCGTCGTTGGATTCGCGCGCCTGGGCGGGTACAGCGTCGGGATCATTGCCAACCAGCCGATGGTGCTGGCGGGCGTGCTGGATATCCAGGCCAGCGAGAAGGCCGCGCGCTTTATTCGCTTCTGCGATGCGTTCAATATCCCGATCATCACCTTTGAGGATGTGCCGGGCTTCATGCCGGGCACCGACCAGGAACACGGCGGGATCATCCGCAGCGGCGCGAAGCTGTTGTATGCGTACTCCGAGGCGACCGTGCCCAAGATCACGGTCGTCACGCGCAAGGCGTATGGCGGTGCGTACTGCGTGATGAACTCCAAGCACCTTAAGAGCGACCTGAACCTGGCGTGGCCCACTGCCGAACTCGCGGTCATGGGGCCGGATGGCGCGGTGAACATCATCTTCCGGCGCGAACTGTTAGAGGCCGAGGACCCGGTCGCGCGCAAGGCCGAACTGGTGCAGGACTACCGCGATCGCTTCGCTAATCCGTATGTGGCGGCTTCGCACGGGTTCATCGACGACGTGATCGCGCCGTCGGAGACGCGCCCGCGCCTGATCAACGCGCTGGGGATGCTGCAAAACAAGCGCGCCGAAAATCCGCCCAAGAAGCACGGGAATATTCCGTTATAGGTTTACCTCACCCCTAAATCCCCTCTCCCCCTTTCCGGAGGCTGGAGAGTGCGCGCGAACTGCGTTCGCGTCCGGGGGGTGAGGTGAAAATGGAGGTCGAATCATGGTCGTAGCAGGCCAGATGCCGGTAGAAGAATTCGAGCGTATCGCGGTGCTTGCTGAAAACGCAGACCGGCGGCTCGAATACATTGGGGGGGAAGTTGTCGAGGTGGTATCGAATAATTATGCTTCGATGATCGCGGCACGCATTGCGGCGCGCCTGGTGTTGTATGTTGATGAGCATGGGTTGGGTTACATCACAGGTGCAGACGGTGGCTATCAGGTCGGCACAGATCGCTACATACCCGATGCCGCATTTATCAGCCGCGCCAAACAGCCAGAACCGCCGCGCCACACCTGGAACCCGCACCCGCCCGATCTCGCAGTCGAGGTGCTTTCACCCACCGACGAGCCGGATATCGTGCGCCTGAAAGTGGCGAGCTATCTCAGCGCGGGTACGGTCGTCTGGCTGGTGAATCCCGACAAGCAGCAGGTCGAAGTCTACGCACCGGGTCAAGCGCCACAGCGGATCGGTATCGGTGGTACGCTCAGAGGTGGTGATCTCTTACCGGGCTTTGAACTGGCCGTGCAAGACGTGTTCCGTGAATAACGCGGGGGACAGTCATATTGTGAGCGAATACACACGCAGCGAAGACGATCAGCCCCGCTTCACGCCCGGCTGGATCACGCTGGCGGGGCTGCTTTCCGGCGCGCTGATCGGCTGGCTGGCGGGGCCACCGGG
>CAZMNL010000758.1:0-2036 GCA_964567525.1 uncultured Anaerolineaceae bacterium | reverse complement strand
ACGGCATTGTCGATGAGGCAGCGTATCGCGGGCTGGAACTGGTCGCGCGGCTGGATGGCCCGCCGGAATGGGCGCAGCGCGTGCCGCAGTCCGCCACCGATCCGATCATTGACCTGGACGCCTGGGGCAACTTCTGCGGTACGCTGGCGGCGCGTTACCAGGGCCGCATCGCCGGGTACCAGGTCTGGAACGAGCCGAATCTCAACCGCGAATGGGGCGAACACCCGCCGAACGCCGCCGCGTATGTGGACCTGCTAGCCGCGTGCGCGTCCGCGATCCGTGCTGCCGATCCGGGCGCGGTGGTGATCACCGCCGGACTCGCGCCGACCGGCACGACGCTGCCCGAAGCCCTGCCCGATATCGACTTTCTGCGCCAGATGTACGACGCGGGCGTGGCTCCGCATTTTGACGTGCTGGGCCTCAACGCGCCGGGCTACGGCAACCCGCCGGAACTCTCGCCCGACGAAGCCGAGCAGCAGGGTTTTCTACGCTGGATGACGTTCCGGCACGTCGAAGACATGCGCGCGATCATGGTGGCGCGCGGGGATGCGCACAAACAGGTGGCGATCCTCGAAATGGGCTGGACGACCGACTCGCGCTCCGATTCGCCGTACCTGTGGCACGCAGTGGACGAGCAAACGCAGGCCGATTATCTCGTGCGCGCGTATGCTTATGCGGCGGAACACTGG
Source organism: uncultured Anaerolineaceae bacterium (assembly GCA_964567525.1). Taxonomy (GTDB): domain Bacteria; phylum Chloroflexota; class Anaerolineae; order Aggregatilineales; family Aggregatilineaceae; genus CAYRNY01. Next base: position 1,347 of record CAZMNL010000758.1, on the reverse strand, counting down.
CGGCCCTGGGCCGGGCTGATGGTGACGATCTACATCGCCGATATCGGCTGGACGGAAGCCGACGAGGAATACTGGTGGGCGGTGAACAAGGCGGGCTACGATCACGGCTGGCAGGGCCGCCCGGCCTACTTCCAACTGTCCTGGATGCCGCGCTACATCGACGATACGTTCATCCCGGCGCGCGATCCCGCCGCCCCCGACGCCGTGACGGTCGATCCGCTGCCCCCGCGCGAGGATGCGGAGTGAGGGGGTGCGCCCCACCTAACCGCCCCCGGTGCGCCCTGCCCCGACCTGCGGTAAAATAAGGTCGGATTAAGCCCGTCGCGTATAGAATGCCCGGCGGCAGGTGTCTGCACCGGACCAGCGAGGAACCCGACCATGCAAATCGATCCGATCTTACTGCTCGACTACACCATCTGGGCCAATGACCGCGTAATCAACGGCGCGCGCCAACTGCCCTCCAAAGTGCTGAGTTCGCCGATCCGCGCCGGATGGATATCCCCGCTGGGCGTGCTGGCCCATATGCTCGCTGCTGACCAGGCATGGCTGGCACGCTGGCGGGGGGGGACACCGGAACGGCTGCTGACGCAGAACGACCTGCCGAACCTGGATGCGATCTTGCAGGCGTGGTATCCCATCCGTGAAAACATGCGCGTATTTCTTGCAGGCATCGACGACCCGAATCGCGTAATCGTCTACCGCACGACCAGCGGCCTGGAATACCGCCAACCGCTCTGGCAATTGATCCTGCACCTGTTCAACCACAATACCGAGCACCGCGCACAGGTTGCGCTGGTGCTGGCGCAAAACGGCATCGACGTGGGCGGGCAGGACGTGATCGCGTTTCTGCGCTCAGTGTGAGCGGGTTACGATAGAGATTCATTCCACGCAGCAGAAAGGGTACAGCGCACCTTGACCAAACAACAATTGCTACAGGCGCGCCAGTTCATCCAGCAGAAAGAGTATGCCAGAGCGCGCGCAATCTTGCAGCAGATCGATCACCCTACTGCGGAAAAGTGGCTCGCCAGACTGGACGAGGTGATCGACACGCCGCCGCCGGGTCCCGCACAGACTGCCCCACCGCTGCCGGACCCCGACGATCACGCGGCGATCAAGGCGCGGCTGCTTCAGGCCCGCGAGCACATCTACCGGCGCGAGTTCGAGGCGGCGCGCGCGCTGCTGACCGGCCTGGACCATCCCACCGCGCAGAAATGGCTCGCGCGGCTGGATGATGCCACCGCCGCTGCACCGCCACCGGCCCCGACTCCCGCGCCCACACCGCCGCCCGCCGCGCCCACACCGCCGCCTGCCGCGCCCGCACCCGCCCCCACGCCCGCGCCCGACGGC
>CAZMNL010000757.1:0-2037 GCA_964567525.1 uncultured Anaerolineaceae bacterium | reverse complement strand
CCTGCAAAGGTGGGGAGTGTTTCAAACTGCGGTGTTGTTTTTAGACGCCTACTAAACTGTGTGTAATGGTCGCGTTTGAAAGAGGAACACGTTATGCAACACCAACGCATTTCGATTGATCCGGAGATCATGACCGGCAAACCGTGTATCAAGGGTACACGGCTCACCGTCGAACTGATTTTACAAAAGCTGGCAGCAGGTTTGAGTTACGAGGATATCCTGGCGGACCATCCCCGGTTAACGCGCGAAGATATTCTCGCTGCGATTGCGGTTTCGCCCGAAACGGAATGCGCAGGTAGCGCCGCGCCCCCCACCCTGTGAATTCGCTCCCCCCCTGCCCCCGTGACTGTGCGCCTGGCTGCTGGTATGGCTATAATCTCCCCATGCCGCAGCGCGACTCTGCCGGGTGCGGCGCAAGAGGGAACGAAAACCCGCTTTCCCGATAGTAACGGTGGAGAAGCCAATGACGGAACGAATCCTGACCCGGATGATCACCGCTCTGGTGCTGCTCGCCGGTCTGCTGACCGGTGCGGCGATCAGCAGGGCGCAGCCGCCGCCCGACCTGAGCGAAGCCTTTTCCTGGCAGCCTTACGGCCTGTCGGTGCAGTATCCCGCCGGGTGGACGATCAGCGAGCGCCCGTCGGCGGTCAGCTTCGCGCCCGCTGGCCGCGATATTGGCGACGGCTTCGGGCCGGAACTCGTGCTGTTCGACCAACCCAACACGGCGGCGGCGGACTTCGAGCGCACGCTCGCGGAGTTGGCGGCGGCGTCCGGCGCAGAGAGCCAGATCACCGCGCGGACCGGTCTCGACGGTTTGCCGGTCGTCCGTGCGGCACTCAACTGGGACAGCCCGGCGGCGTCCGGCGCGCTCATGCTGATCGCCGCCAAGCCGGATACCGCGCTCGGCGTGGCGTATGTCGTGCGCGATGCCGATGCCGGGGAATACGCGGAAACGCTGGCCGCGATGTTCGAGTCGGTGGCGTTCAGTGACGCGCAGGTGCGTACCTCAACCGGCGTCACCTCGGTGCAGCTCCCGCAGGTCCACACCTGGCAAGAGGCCGGATTGCTGCTGTATCTGCCGGCGGATTGGACGGTCGAGGTTGACATGGACCGCGATGACACGGTCCTGTATGCCACGCCGGACCCGTCCGGCACAGTCACGCGCGGCGTGTTTGCGGCCACTTTCCCGCGCGAAAACGGCCTGCTGACGCTGGACCTGGTAGCAAACTTCCTGGCGATGGAATTCGACGAGGTGCTGGATCACACCGAGATCACCGTCGCCGGATACGCGGGCGTGGTGTATGATGTGCGCGACGTGCAGAACGGCAGCGCGCTGGCCGTGCGGCTGGTGGCGCTGGACGTGGCGGATCGTGACCGGCTCGCGGTGTTGGTGCTGGCCGCCAACGCGGACGCCTGGGACGACTTCCGCCCGACGGCGAGCGCGATCATCAGCAACATCGAAGCGGTTCCCGTGTCTTGAGCGAACGCGATGCGGGCTATCTGAAGACGTAAACCAATCAGGAGACATAACACGATGCAACGGCGTAAATTGTACGCAACCTTAACTCTCAACATCTTGCTGGCGATTCTGCTGGCCGTACCGGGTACGCTAGAAGCGGCGGACGCCCGCCCGCAGCCCACCGATCAAATCTTCCGCCAGGACATGCAGGAATTCATCTGGGCGGATTACGGCATCTCGCTGATGATCCCCGCCGATTGGGACGCGTTGGGGGCCAGCCAGGATTACGACCTGGCGCTGGTGTCGCCCGCCGCGCAGCAAAGCGGGACCGGGGCGTTTATTATCTTCGAGGTGTTCCCGTCGCTGGGCGGGGATACGCCCGAAACCGCGCTCGTGCCCATCGCGCAGGATGCCGGTGGCGAGGTGCGCGAATTCGGCTCCGGCGGCTACGGCGTGACGATCAGCAATGCGCAGGCCGGTGTCGAGCAGAATCTCGTACTCTACCCCTACAGTGACCAGGGCGCGGCGCTGCTGGTGCAGACTTCCGCCTCCGGGGATGACAACGGCCTGCTGTTGGA
>CAZMNL010000756.1:0-2038 GCA_964567525.1 uncultured Anaerolineaceae bacterium | reverse complement strand
TAGGGGGTGAGGGGTGAGGCCCGTCGCGCACATCCGTGCCCAACAGGTTGTTCGTGGACCCCTCCGTTAACCGCCATTGCCATCCTGCCGCCGCTGCGCTATAGTTGCCAACATGACGAGTACACCGAATCAACCGGAAGAGATCGATCCCGTGACTGGACCCATACTCCAAACGCCGCCGCCCATGCCCGCTATCCCCCCCCCACCCCGCATCGACGAGGATATCCTGACCAACGTCCCACAGCCGGAGATCCACACCGAGCGCACCTTCGTGCGGGACCTGCTGGAAACCGTGCTGCTGATCGCGGCGATTTATGCGTTTGTGAATCTCGCCACCGCGCGCTTTGTGGTGGACGGAAACAGTATGCAGCCGAACTTCGCCAGCGACCAGTTTATCATCGTCAGCCGCCTGTCGTACATCGTCGGGCAGCCGCAGCGCGGCGACGTGGTGGTTTTTCACTACCCGCTGCAATCCGACCGCGACTTCATCAAGCGCATCGCCGGCCTGCCGGGGGAAAAGGTGACGATCCTGGACGGTATCGTCTACATCAACGATAAACGCCTGGACGAACCGTATATCGAAAACTTCTGCGAGCGCAACCGCTGCGACGGCGAATGGTCCGTCGGCGAGGACGAGTTCTTTGTGCTGGGCGATAACCGGGGCGCGAGCAAGGACTCGCAGGATTTCGGGCCGGTACACCGCAAGTTCATCGTCGGGCGCGCGTTCATGCGCTACTGGCCGCTTGAAGACCTGACCGTGATCCAACATTGGGACTTCGACGAGCAGAACGGCGCACCACTGCCCACCCTGACGCCAACGCCCACCGCGACTCCGTCGCCCACGCCCACCCCGCTGCCGCCGCCGTCCGGCGTGATGCAGCCCGGCGACCCGGCCACACCCACGCCGTATAGTCCCTATCAACAAGGTTGGTAATGATCCCGGCGAGAACAAGTGATTTTGTTGGTATTTATCTATATTTTGTTGGATAATTACACAGCCTGTTGGAAAATGTTGGATAACCGAAAACAAAGAGGATACAACACTGTTGGCTTCCACACCCTTAAGCGTCGCATCCTGCCCGGTCTGCGGCATCGGACACCTGCACACCACCTACCGCACGCATGTACGCATCTACAGCGGCACGCTGGTACATCTGCCCAATATCCCGACCCACCACTGCGACATCTGCGGCGAGGTGATCGTCGATCACGAGGCGCTGCACCGCAGCGAATTTCTGATCGGGCAGTCCGGCCCGCCACCCAACCGGTACACCGCCAACCCGACGAACACGGACGACAGCGGCGACTCTCGCCCGCACCGCGCGCCGAAATAACCCGCCGCTGCACACAACCGCTGACCCTGCGGGTGTGCCCTGCGCGCCCGCATTGAATCGCCAGCCAGCATAGCACTTATTAAACAAAAAAGGTGAAGCATGGGAATCAATCTCTGGCACAAACTCCCCCCCGGTCCGGATGTCCCGAAGACGGTGTACTGTATCGTCGAAATTCCGAAGGGCAGCCGCAATAAGTACGAATACAGCAAAAAGGCGGGCGTGGTCAAGCTCGACCGCGTGATCTACAGCTCGATGCACTATCCGAGCGACTACGGCCTGATCCCCCAGACCTGGGCCGAAGACGGCGACCCGATGGACATCATGGTGATGGTCACCGAGCCGACCTTCGCGGGCTGCGTGATCGAAGCGCGCCCGATTGCGATCTTCCACATGCTGGATCGCGGCGATCCGGACGACAAAATTCTGGCCGTGCCCGCCACCGATCCGCTGTTCGACGATTACCAGGATATCACCGACGTGCCCAAGCATTTCCTGAACGAGGTCGCGCACTTCTTCCAGACCTACAAGCAGCTTCAGGGCATTGAGGTCACGCCGAAGGGCTGGGAAAACGCCGCCGCCGCCTACGAGGTGATCAAGCAATCCATCGAGCGTTATAAGGCCAAGTTCCCGCCGGATATGGTGTAAAGGCAGCTGTAAGCTGTAAGCTGTAAGCTGTAAGCCGTAAGCTGTAAGCTGTAAGCCGT
>CAZMNL010000755.1:1630-2040 GCA_964567525.1 uncultured Anaerolineaceae bacterium | reverse complement strand
AGGGGCAAAACGACAAGAACAACTGGGCCGCGTGGGAACGCACGCCGGGCCGCATCCACCAGGACCAGGCCGCCGGACTCGCGTGTGACTGGTGGGGCGGGCGCTATGCCGAGGACTTCGATCACGCCGCCGCCATGCACCACAACGCGCACCGGCTCTCGCTGGAGTGGAGCCGCATCGAGCCGGAGCCAGGCCGCTTGGACGACGACGCGCTGGCGTTCTACGCGGACGTGATCGCGGCGCTGCGGGCGCGCGGCATGGAGCCGCTGGTCACGCTGCACCACTTCACGCACCCGATCTGGATCGAGGAGCGCGGTGGCTGGGCCAACCCCGACACCGCCGCGCGTTTCGCGGAATACGTCAAGATGGCGGTCGCGGCGCTGGGCCTCCGGCAGCGGTGGGCTCGCGGT
>CAZMNL010000755.1:0-1620 GCA_964567525.1 uncultured Anaerolineaceae bacterium | reverse complement strand
GCTTCCCGCCCGGCGAAACCAGCTTGCGCCAGACCCTGCGAGTCGCCGAAAACATGCTGCGCGGGCACGCCGCCGCCTACCGCGCGATCAAAGCGGTTCAGCCGGGCGCGCAGGTCGGCTTCGCCAAGCACCAGTTGAGCCTGATCCCGCGCCGCCCCGCGTGGCTGCACCGTCCCGCGTTTAACCTGATCCGTCACACCTTCAACCGCGCGTTTGTCGAGGCGCTGCTGACCGGCGACCTGCGCTTCCCCACCCACCACGCGGACGTGCCGGAAGCCCGCGACACGCTCGACTGGATCGGGCTGAACTATTATTACCGCTTCCGCGCCGGGTTCAACCCGCTGCGACCGGGATCGCTGTTCATTGACCAATCGATGCCGCGCAAGGGCATCCCTGGCCCCGATCACACGGTCGGGGAACTCTGGCCGGAGGGGTTGTTCGAGCATATTAAGTGGCTGTGCGAGCGCACGGACAAGCCGCTGTATGTGACCGAGAACGGCACACCCGACCCCGACGACACGCTGCGCCCGCTGCTGCTCGTGCGCGCGATCCGCAGCGTGTGGCGCGCGACCAACTTCAACTACCCGGTCAAGGGCTATTTCCACTGGACGCTGACGGATAACTTCGAGTGGGCGGAGGGCTACGACCCGCGTTTTCGCTTCGGGCTGGTGGGGTGCAGCCACCAGACGCAGGCCCGCACGCCGCGCCGCAGCGGGGCGCTTTACGGGGCGATCTGCGCCGCGAACGCGCTCACCGCCGCGATGGTGCGCGACTACGTGCCGGACGAGTTTGACGCGCTGTTCCCCAGCGTGGCGGTGGAGCAGGAAGTAACCTTACGACCGCGCACATAGGCGCAACCGTGCTATAATGCGCGTAAACAGCGTGGGAGTGGGCGACTATGAGCATCGGAACCGGACCGATCACAATCGAAGAATTCGACCGCATCGCGGCGCTGCCGGAGAACGCCGACCGGCGGCTCGAATACATCGGGGGGATGGTGGTTGAAGTGGTCTCGAATGCGTATGCCTCAGCGGTCGCGGCGGCGATCAACGGCTTCATCTTCATGTACCTGCGGCAAAACGATATCGCGCATTTGACCGGCGCGGATGGCGGCTACCAGGTGTCCGGCGAGCGCTATATCCCTGACGTGGGCGTGATCCTCAAAGCGCGCCAACCCGAACTGCCCCGCGACGCCTACAACCCCCTGCCGCCCGATCTCACCGTCGAGGTCATGTCGCCCTCGGATGACCTGGACGTGATGCGCGTCAAGGCGCTGAACTATGTCGCGGCGGGGACGGTCGTGTGGCTCGTGCGCCCGGAGATTCAGGTCGTTGAGGTCTGCGTGCCGGGGCAGCCCGTGCAGCGCCTCAGCAGCGAGGATGTGCTTAGCGGTGGCGACGTGCTGCCGGGGTTTGGGGTCGCGGTGGGGGAGGTTTTTCCGTAGTGAAAACATGCATACTATTTTCTTCCAAATTGATTATCTAGAAATTTGCCGACATTGGGCGTTAATCTATGAGGATAAACAATAATAAACAGCAAAAGCAACTCCGGATATTCCACGAAAATGCGTGGAATTAGGGAGGTATGCAGTTCTTCGGAAATATTCCTGAGTTCGGCCCA
>CAZMNL010000754.1:0-2041 GCA_964567525.1 uncultured Anaerolineaceae bacterium | reverse complement strand
CGAGGGGGGTGAGGCCGTTTTTTCGATCCCTGCCGTCCCCGTTAAAATGTCAAATGCGTCCTGCTAAAATCACCCTTTGCACGCGATCTATACTTGAGCCTATTTTTATGGCGTAGCCTAACCGGGGTGCGGCGGGCGGCGTACCCTGAAATGATTTTACAGATTTTAGATTACCTGTATAATACGAGATATAGACTTATTACAGTTTGTTATCGTTCCCGCATTGAGTACGGGAACGCGCCTTCTGATATCGCGCAACCCGCGCACTACACGCCGTTATATGCCGCCGTTTTAGGCCGATCCATAGAAATAACCAGCTCGTTTGACGTTCCCCAATAGCTATGTAAAAGGGTCCCCTTCTCTAAGGGAAGGGGGTAGGGGATGGGGTAATTATTTTTATGGCGTAGCCTTATCCGTCCGTTTCCATTCATTCAGCCGCCTATTGAGTATCTGCATTGGCTCGGCCTTGATTGCGTAGCATCAATGTAATTTGATACAATGCGCACGCGAATATAATGATAGATCACACTGCGGTGCGTTGTGGTTTCTGGATACACTGATAGCGTGTCATGAGCGCATTACGCAGCCAATCATCAAAATCTTATGCAAAAGCGATTGTGTGTTTGTGGGTTTATTTTAGGCGCGCTGCTGGTCGTGCTGGCGGTGGGGCTGATCGCGTACAGCGATCACGCGCACGCCACGCTTGATTCGGCGCGGCGGCTGCGTCTCGCCCATATTGCCAGCGCGCCGGATGGCTGCCTGACCTGTCATGATGCGCCGGTACGGGTGCAGGACGCCCCGCTAGCGCTGACGCAGAATCGCGCGCCTGACGCCCCGCATATTGACGCCCAACTGCGCCGCAGCGGTGTGCATCCGCCCGCCGTCGTGTATACCCCCGCCATCGATGCCGCACCGGTTGATCTGCAAGGCATGGCGCAGCGTATTCTGGCGTTACCGCACGATACCCCCGGACAGGTGGCGCAGGTGAACGCGCTCACCGCCGATTTTCTGATCGCTTACGATGCGCTGCATGTTGCGTCTGTGCCGGATGTACTGGGCGGGACGCTGGACCAGTTCGCGCGCCTGGATGAGCGGCTGCGCACGCTCGAACACCAGGCGAACCCGGTCCAACTGGCGGCGGCTTCTGCCCCGCAGCAGGCCCCACAGAGCCTCGCGGCTGTGCCTCTGAGCACTGCGCCCCATGTCCCCGCCGCGTTTGCCGGTAATGTGCCGGAACTGGCCCCGTCCGAGCAGGTCTGCGGGTGGGCGTGCGCAGCGGCGGCGGCGCGGATTCCCTGGCTGGTGATGCACGATGTGCAGCGGCGCGGGCCGCCGGAAGCGCATGACAACCTGTTTGTTTGTAAAAGAGGACTGCTGCCTCCGCTGCCTGCGGACGCGCAGTCTTTTTTTTGCATTGAGCTAACGTCGTAGTCGTAGAGATATAGAGGAGTGATTATGTCTAGAAAACTGCTTTTGTTGGTGGGCATCGGGCTGCTGCTGATCGCGGCGGCGCTGTTTGCCTGGGAAAACAACTCTCCCGCGCTCGCGCAAGATGGCGGGGATGAGTGCGATGGCCCGTGCCCGGAATGGATCGTCGAAGCGTGGGCCGGTTCCGGTCATGCGGACGCGGAAGCCGAAGCCTTCCGGCACTGGGATGGCGATGACCCGATGGAAGTGCCGCCAAGCTGCGCGACCTGCCACAGTGAAGCGGGCTATCTCGACTACCTCGGCGCGGATGGCTCCGCAGCGGGTGTCGTGGATGCCCCGGCCCCGGTTGATACGGTGGTGAGCTGCACAGTCTGCCACAACCCGGTATCAGTCGAGATGACGGCGGTTACGTTCCCGTCGGGCGTGGAACTCGAAGTCGGATCGGCGGCGCGCTGTATGGTGTGCCACCAGGGGCGTGCTTCGGGCGCGACCGTGAGCGAAGCGGTCGAAGGGCTGGGCCTGGAACTCGATGAATCCAGCGAAGAACTTGGTTTCATCAACATTCACTATTACGCGGCAGCCGCGAGCCTGTACGGTTCTCAGGCCGGCGCAG
>CAZMNL010000753.1:0-2042 GCA_964567525.1 uncultured Anaerolineaceae bacterium | reverse complement strand
AGCACCGCATACAGCGCCAGCCGCACATCCCCATACCAGCGCGAATCGACCGGGTAAACGTCCGCGTCCAGTGTGCCCTGGACCACGCGGTTCGGATCACGTTCCTGCTCGCCCCAGAACAGCACGTAGATGCGCTCATGCTGCGCGATCACGTCCTGCACCTCGGCGCGCGTCTGTGCGTCGTCCCCGCCCAGGCCGCGCGGCAGCTCGTAGACCGGCAGATCGCCGTCGTAGTAGTAGCTGAACACCTCGGCTTGATTCGGCGCGTCGAGGATGATCGCATCGCCGGGGCGAGCGTGGGCTTCGATGCGCGCCGCCATCGCGCGGTAATCGTCGCGCGCGTAAGCCGGGTCGCGGTAGAGCGCGTCGAGCGCCTCCAACTGCCCGATCACGATCAGAAACACGCACATCACCGCCAACATGCGCGCAATCGCGCGCCACTCATGCCGCGTGAACACGCGGTCCCGGTGGTCATTGTTGGTGGTCGGCACAGCCAAGATCGTGTGCCACTGCCACAACACCGCCGCCCCCGCGCCCATCAACAGCGCGGCAGCGACCTGTGCGGGCAGCAGGAATTTGAGATTCGCCTCACGATAAGCGCCGGAGACGAACAGCGACGCGATCACGATGGCGGCCCAGGCCAGCAGCAGCCCCGCGCGCCAATCCCGCAGCCTCCACAGCGCGACTCCCGCCAGCAGCACGGGCCACAGGAAATTGAGCAGCGCCACCTGTCCCGCCGTGTTCCCGTAGATGATCCAGCGCAGCACGGTGTGTAACTGCGCGCCGGGCACAATATCGACGCCCGTACTGGGCCACGTCGTGACCTGCTCCCACGCGGTGAGCAGCCAGGGCACGAACAACGCCAGCGTGAGCAGATTCAGCGCGAGGAAGGTAAACAGGAGCCGGGATTTGTTCACCTCACCCCAAACCCCTCTCCACACGCGGAGAGGGGCTTCAGATCTGAACTCCCCCTCTCCAACTTGATTGGAGAGGGCGCGCGAACTGCGTTCGCGTCCGGGGGGGGAGGTAAACGCCACCCCCACCACGATCACGCCCTGCGCGAGCATCGTGAACGGGAACGCATAATGCGTGTACAGCCCCGCCGCGTTGATCAGCGCGAGGGCCAGCGCCCAGGAAATAACCCCGCCCGGTCGAATCCGTTTTTGTAGGGGCGGGTTTCCAAACCCGCCCGGCAGGTGAGGTAAAACCCGCAGCCACCCCACAAACGCCCACATGCTCGCCGCGCTCAGCAGGGCCAGCAGCGCGTACATGCGCGTTTCCTGGCTGTAATACACCGCGAAGGGACTCGCCGCCACCAGCAAGCCCGCGACCCAGTCCGCACCGCGCCCGAACAGCGCCCGCCCCAGGGCCATCGTCACCGCGACCGCCAGCACGCCCGCGAACAGCGACAGCGCCCGCAAGCTGAATTCGCCGGTTCCTGCCGCCGCGATCCAGGCTTTCAGCGCGAGATAGTAGCCCGGCGGGTGAATGTCGCGCCCTGCCGCGTCGATCAACTCGGACACCGGACGCTCGGCCAGCCGCAGGCTGTTACCCTCGTCGTTCCACAGCGATTGGGACTCCAACCGGTGCGCGCGCACGGCAAACGCGATCAGCAGCACGATCAGCGGCAGCACATACGGCGCGCGCAGGGCGCGGTAAACTACCGGCGCGCTGCGCTGCCATATGCGCCGGTAAACCCACGTCATGATCCGCTGTGCCATCGTGCGCCCCTTACGCCGTTATCCGTGTGACCATCGCCCACGCCAGCACGATCACCGCCAGCAGCGCCGCCCACGCCCCGACCAACAGCACGGGTAAACGGTTGCGCCAGCCGGTATCGACGATCACGACGTTCAACAGGTCGGACGGCGTGCTTACCGCCACGCGCAGATCGTGCGTCCCCGGCGTCAGTCCGTCCGCCACGCGCGCGCAGCCGGACACGCCCGGCGCGAAATCACGCAGCGCGCTGCCATCCACCGCCGCCGGTAGACTGGTCACGCCCGGCGCGGCGCACACCACCGCGCCCGTCCCCTTGAAGCGCA
>CAZMNL010000752.1:0-2042 GCA_964567525.1 uncultured Anaerolineaceae bacterium | reverse complement strand
AGCTTGGCGGAAATAAGCCGACGGTTTTTGTAGGGGCGACTTTCCAAAGTCGCCCTGGGCGGGTGCGAACCTTCGGTTCGATGAAACCCACCCCTACAACCAATTCAGGACTTCTGCCGTGCGGTACTAAGTACGATCAGATTAACGTTGTCGGATACTCACGCGAGATTCTAGCGTGAACATCCAACGTTTTCTCGGCGATTGTACTTAGCGGGGATTTTACCAGACTTGGACGCCCCCTCTCCAACGCTTGCTGCGCAAGCGCGTGATTAGGAGAGGGGGCGCGAACTGCGTTCGCGTCCGGGGGGTGAAGTTTGCCCGGCGAATCGCGCCTGCTAACTCACGAAGTCATCCAGCGCGGCGCGCAGGTCATCCCCGCGCACATAGCCGTACCAGCGCTGGACCTCGTCACCGTCTGCGTCCAGCAGCACCAGCACGGGCTGCCCGAAGATGCCGAAACGCTCGACCAACGCTTTGTTCGCCCCGGCCTCGCGGTTCAGATACACAAAATCGACCGATCCCCAGTATTCCGCTTCGACGGTATGCACGTCCGGCTTGATGCTGCGGCACACGCTGCACCAGTGCGTATAGAACTCGACGATCTGCGGGCGACCGGTCGCGCCGACCAGTGCGGCGGGGTCTTCCACAAAGTCACCATCGACCGGCGCGGGCGCGCTGCGCTGACCGGGAATCGCGGCGGCATGGTTCGCGGTGTCACCGGCAGAGTCATTCACGGAGTCGCTGGCGGCCTCGGCGACGTTGTTCGCGGCAGTGTTCGCGGCAGTATTCGCGGCAGTATTCGCGCCGGAGTCGTCATCACCACCCAGCACGGCAAACGCGGCGATGGCGAGTACGACCACCAGCAGCGCCCCAAGCGCGAGCATCCCGGTTGGTTTTGAACGTGAACGAGTCATGTGCATATCCTTTGCTGCTATCGGTTGAACATTGTCACGGGTTGGCAGATTGTTGTACGATTAACAGTAATCGTACACAGGCATCATAAACTCCTTATCCACTTGAAGCTGTTGTCAGGACAACAAAATTTCTATGAGCAATTCTGCATGGGACGACTTTTTGATCGCGGCGCGCGGCGGCGAACCGAAACGCCCCGCCGTCGCCCTGGGCGTGGACTGTGTGTATATTCCCCGCGCCTACAGCATCAACACCCTGGATTACTTCCTCTACCCGGATCGCTGGCTGGATGCCAACCTCTCGTTGATGGCGCGCTTCCCGGACCTGGTGGTTTTCCCCGGCTTCTGGGTCGAGTACGGCATGGCGAACGAGCCGAGCGGCTTCGGCACGCCCGTGCTGTGGAAAGCCGACGAAGCGCCCGCCATCCGTCCGCTGGACCTGCCGCCGAAGCAGTGGGACCGGCTGCGCGTGCCCGACCCGCACGCGGACGGATTGATGGCGCTGGTCGTGCATCGTTACTGGAACCTGGAACACGAAGGCGAACTGCCCGAACCGTACCGCGTGCGCTTTGCGGTAGCGCGCGGGCCGTTCACCACCGCCGCGCATCTCGTCGGCATGACCAACTTTCTGAGCGCCGCCGCCGATCCCGACACGCAGCGCCCGGTGCTGGCGCTGTTGAACATCACCACCGAGATCACGCTGCGCTTTTTGCAGGCGCAGTTACGCTGTCTGCGCGAGCCTGCCGGAATCCTGCTGCTGGATGACACGGTGGGGATGCTCTCGCCGCGCCTGTTCCAACGGCTGGCGGTCCCGGCGCTGAACCGCGTGTTCGGCGCGTTCGAGGGCCTGCTGCGCGTCTATCATAACGACACGCCCTGCGATCACCTGCTGCCGTATATGCACGAACTCGATTTCGAGATGTGGCACTTCAGCCAACAGATGGATATCGTGCGGGTGCGCGAGGCGCTGCCGGATCGCGGCCTGATGGGTAATCTCGCGCCGATTGCGCTGATGCGCGACGGCAGGCCGGACGAGGTCGCCATCGCCACCGAAGCTCTGCTGGCCCGTGTGGGGCGGCGCGGGATCGTGGTATCGCTGGGCGGCGGGACCAACGCCGACACCCCCGCCGA
>CAZMNL010000751.1:0-2045 GCA_964567525.1 uncultured Anaerolineaceae bacterium | reverse complement strand
GTGCGCGCCTCGGCGGTGAAGCCGCTGACCGTGCCGCGCTGCGACGATACCGGGCTGGAGCCGAAGTCGGGATAACCGACGACGGTGATCGTCTCGTCAATCTGTGTGGTGGACGAGTCACCCAGTTCGACAAACGGCAGGCGCAGGCTGCCCGGCTCGATAGCGCGCCCGTCCAGGTAGCCGTTAATGCGCAGCACGGCGAGATCAAGGCCCTTGCTGGAATTGACGATCTCGGCGGTGTAAGTCGGGATCGGGGGTTCGTCCAGGCGCACGGTGATGGCGATCACGATCTCGTCGGCGCGGCAGATGTCGCCGGGCAGGACAATGTGCGCGTTGGTCAGGATCAGGCCGTCGGTGCTGACCAGCGTGCCGGACCCCACGCACGAGATCACGGGCTGGCCGCGGCTCTCGTAGACCTGCATGATGAACACGGTCGCGCGCTTGATGATATCCTCATTGAGTTCGACCTGCGCGGGGGGCAGGGGGGTGGGAGTCGGGCCGTCGTCGCCGTCCTGCGCGGTGATCATGCCGGTGGGCAGGGCGCTGAACGCGATCAAGGAAACGAGGATGCTCGCCAGGGTGAACAGCGTGACGAGCCTCATTGCCTGGACGCGAACGCAGTTCGCGCGCCCGCTCCACACTGTGGAGAGGGGGAGAAGGCTTGTATCTGTTTTTGTGGGCGTAGGTCCATCATCCCCCACCGGGCGGGTTTGGAAACCCGCCCCTACAAGATGCCCGCGAATCGTGCGGGAAGACGGTCGCCTTGAAGTCCCCCTCTCGCGTGACCTGCGGTCACGATCTGGAGAGGGGGATTTAGGGGATGAGGCCGGTCCATGATTCTCCGCCTGCGGGGGCAAATGCTGTTTCTCGCGTCGTGGCATCAGAAAATCTCCACCGTGTTCAGCAGGTTTTCGAAGCGGTACAGGTTGTTGTCGAAGGCGGTGCGCTCCTCGCGGTAGGTGATGATCACGGCCTGTCCGCGCCGCAGCACCACCACGTCCACGCCTTCCACGACCAGCGGCACGGTTGCCAGGAACGGGTTGCGCTCGTCCTGGGTGTAGGCGTAAACCATGCGCTTCGCTGGATCGCCGCGCAGCGTCTCGTCTGTGCGCGAGATTTCGCGGTAGGTGGAGAAGCGCGGCGCGCGCTGCATGTTGAGCAGGTCCAGCACGATATTGGGCGTGGCGTCGCTGCCTACCGTCAGGACGGAGACTTGCAGCAGCGTCTTAAACGGCAGCGCGTTGGGGTCTTCTACACGGAAGATATAATCGGCGCTGGCGGTGTCCACCAGCCAGTTTGCGGGGACCTGCGCGCGAATCCCGGCTTCCAGGTCTTCGAATTCCTGGGTGGCGCTGAGTGTGTTGTTTTTCAGCGTCAGGCCCAGCGCCACCGCCAGCACAAAGCCCACGATGGCGAGGTACGTGTTCCAGCGCTGGTTGAAGTTCAGTTCGGTGGGGGTGTCAAATTCGGTGATGCTGCTCATCGCAAGTACCCCCGGCGCTCGGTGGCGTGACTCTGGCGCGTGTCGGCGCTGTCGATGATGAAGGCCATGACCAGGTACACGGCGGCGACCAGCCCAAAGGCCAGCATCAGGCCGCGTACCGGGCTGCTGCCCGTGCCTGCCACGCTCAGCCCACCGACGATGGCGACCGCGCGGAAAGCGTAATACAGCCCGCCGATAAAGGCGCTGATCCCGATGCCCAACGGCAGCCAGAAGATCGGCACGCGCCCGATCACCAGTTCCGCGATGAAGAAGCCGATCAGCGCGCCGATGGCAAGGTGGCTGTAGGTGATGCTGGCGACGCGCAGCGCGGTAGCGACGAGGGCCGCATCGGTATAGAGTACGGCGCGCACGCTGAACACGCTGGCGATCCCGATGGCCCCCGCCAGCCCGTAGGCGATCCCGTCCTGGCGCTGGCGGAAGCGGTCCGGCCATACGCTGTAACGGATCGTCAGGTACAGCAGAAACGCGGTCGTGATCCCGGTGGTGAAGGTGTAACCGAGCACGCGCCCGAAGAATCCGGTTTGCGGCAGCCACAGGTCCG
>CAZMNL010000750.1:0-2054 GCA_964567525.1 uncultured Anaerolineaceae bacterium | reverse complement strand
CCCTTCGCCATGTACCGTAACAAGCTGCGCGAAGGCGCGTTCGGCAAAGCGCCGCTGGTTGCCGCGCCGGTGAACCTGTTCGACAGCGCGCCGGAAGGCGACGGAGCCGCCGCCGTGATCCTGACCACGACGGATCGCGCGCTGGATGCCGGGCCGCGCCCGGTGCGCATTCGCGGCAGCGCCGCCGCGACGGACACGCTCGCGCTGCACAACCGCCAGGATATGCTGTTCCTGCGCGCGGCGAATCTCGCGGCGGGCCGTGCTTACGAGCAGGCCGGTATCCAGCCGCGTGACCTGCACCTGGCCGAGCTGCACGACAGCTTTACGATCCTGACGGCGCTGCAACTGGAGGCGATTGGTTTCGCGGCGCGCGGCGCGGGCTGCACGCTGGCGCAGAGCGGCGCGATCCTGCGCGGCGGGGCGCTGCCGGTCAGCACCTTCGGCGGGCTGAAGGCGCGCGGGAATCCGCTGGGCGCGACCGGCGTTTACCAGGCGGTCGAGATGGCGCTGCAACTGCGCCGCGAGGCGGGCGATAACCAGGTCGATAACGCGCGCCTGGGCCTGGCGCTCAACCTGGGCGGCATCGGCAGCACCGCCGTTGCGCACGTCTTCGAGCGCGTGGAGTAGCGCGGGCCAGGACGCCCTCCTGACGGTTTTGGCAGGGGCGGGTGTGATCGCCTCTTCGGGTCACACCCGCCCCTGAACGCTATTCCTCGCCCGCTTCCGGCCCGCGCTGGCCGAGCTGCGCATCCAGGAACAGAAGCGCCTGCGGGGATTCCCCGGCGAGCCGCAGCTTTTGCACGATGGCATCAGCGGAGGCTTCTTCCTCGACCTGCTCATCGACAAACCACTGCAAGAAGCTGTTCGAGGCGTGGTCGCGTTCTTCCAGCGCCAGGTCCACCAGCCCGTGAATCAGCGCGGTGACTTTGCGCTCGTGCTGGTAAGCGTTTTCGAACACGGCCAGCGGCGAGTCCCACGCGCTGGGTACGCCCTCAATCGGGTTGAGCAGCACGCGCCCGCCGCGCTCGTTGATGAAGTCGAAGAACTTCATGGCGTGGGCGAGTTCCTCATTGGCCTGCATCCGCATCCAGTTCGCCATCCCGCTGAAGTTCTCAGCTTCGAAGTACGCGGCCATTGCCAGGTACACATACGCCGAGTGCAGTTCGGCGTTGATCTGTTCATTCATCGCGGCTTGCATTTTGTCGCTGAGCATGGGGTGTTCCTCCGTTTATGAGTGGTAACATTTTGCAGGCAGATTTTACGCAATCGCGGCGGGTGGCGGCAAACGTCCCCTGCAACCCCCCGCGCGCATTGTGCGTAGAATAACGTGACAGAACGTGACACCGATCCGCGAAATCACGAGGGAAAAAACGATGAACGACAACGGACCGCAAAAACCGAAACGAGACACCAACTCGCGCCCGGTCCCTGGGCTGAATGTGGGCGACCTGATCGCCGAGCGCAACTGGGCCGCGTTGGCCGGGCTGGGGCTGATCGGCGTGGCCGTGCTGCACCTGCTGGGCCGCGCGCTGGATATGAACTTCAACCTGTGGTCGCTGCTGCTGCTCGGCATCGGCGGCTGGCTGGCCTACGACGCCTACCAGACCTACGAACGGCAGAACCGCACCTGGGCGGGCAACACGCGCAACCGCTTACTGGCCGGGGGTCTGATCGGCCTGATCGGGTTAATGGGCGTATTCGATATCAACTGGTGGGGCCTGCTGCTGATCGCGGTGGGCGGCTGGTTGGGGTACGATACCTACCAGAAAGCCGAATCTATCGGCATGTGGACCGACCACCTGCGCAACCGCGCCTTTGCCGCCGCGCTGATCGGCGGGCTGGGCGTGCTGGGCTTCATCGGCATGGGCAGCGTGTGGGCCGTGATCCTGATTGGCATCGGCGGCTATATGCTCTACAAGCATCTCACCCGCGCCTGACCGCATCCCGCGCCGGAACCGGCAGCACCGCGAAGAAATGCACAGGGGCGGGGATCGGCCTGCGCCTGCCGCTCAAGCAGCAGGCTACCTACACAAAGCACCGTAAACGGCGCTGGA
>CAZMNL010000749.1:0-2058 GCA_964567525.1 uncultured Anaerolineaceae bacterium | reverse complement strand
GGCGCATCGTCGTCTGGCGTATCGTCGTCCATCTCGCCGGGGAGCTGCATACTGGGGATCGCGCTGCTGCCTGCGCTCGCGCCGGGATACGGCGGCTGGTTACGCGGCGGATCGTGCTGGTCAGCGTTGGCGGCGACCTGCGGCCAGATGATGTTGACCGCCTCTAATACGCGCGGATCGGTCGGGTCAATCGCGCGCGCCTGCTGGATATAGTTCCACGCCTGTTCGGGCGTCTCAGCAAGGTTCGCCAGTTGCAGCCAGGCGGACACGTTGCGCGGCTGCATCTGCAAGACGCGCGTGAAGTGCTGGCGGGCTTCTTCGCGCCGCCCGCCGAGCGCCGCCTGCACGCCCATGTTATACACCGTGTCCGGCCCAGCCCCCCCCGTACCCGGTCGGCTGGTGGGGCGCGGCGGTGCAGCGTAGCCGGACGATACACTGCCGGGAACCGGCGCGCCATCAGGCGGCGGTTGCAGGTTGTGCGCGGCCTGTTTGCCACCGGTATAGCCGGCCCCCACGAACAACCCCAGGAACACGCCCATGATCATCATGGCCTCAGGAGTCCCCAGCACAAACGCCGGAATGCACGCGCACAGAATCCCGTAGCTGAACACGGTAGCGACGCTGATCATCACGCCGTAGCCGACGGCCTGTTCCGGCGTATCAGCGCGACGCGCCACACGGCCCGCGATCACGAAAATCAGCAGCGCCACCAGCGTCCACTGGATAATATACTGTACGGTCAGCTCGCCGCTGAACTCCGATAGGTAATCGTCAAACACATTGTTGCTCTCATCCAGCGACGTATCAGAATCGCTGAAGGTTTCCAGGTACTCGGATGCGCGCTCGCCCATCTCGGCAGGCATGAACGGCGCAGTCACGCACGAGGTCAGGAACAGCAGCACAATCGAGATGCCCCAGATCGTGGCGACCGCCGTAAACACTCGTCCCAGTTTGATATTTTGAAAGCTCATGACCACCCTCACACGCAGTTTGCAGCCTGTCTAGAATCTCAATGCACCCAGTATAACACGCCGCACCGGGAAAGGGTGCAAGCTGTGCGCGCGGCGATTTTCCCCGTGATTCTCGCGTAGGAAACGCTTGCACAAACGCTTCTTCTCATGTACAATGCGCCGCCTAACCGGATTCTACCCGAAATTACGCGAAAAAGATGTGCAGTTCTTCCCGTAACGTGGTAGAATTAAGCGTATACTGTTCGGTGAGCTTACCGGGAAGCCGGGCAAAACTCATAAAAACGAGTTCGGAAGTGAGTAAGGAGAGAAGACTGTGGCTATTGAATTCTATGATGTGAAGATTCGCCAGAAGGTCCAGATCGACGAGAGCAAGGTTACGAAAGTGACCTTCCAGACCAAGAACGGCCAGACCCGTTACGGTCTGCGCGCCAAGACGGACGACGGTCGCAACCTGACCAAGTTCGTCTCGAAGTCTGACTGGGAAGCTATGAACCTGCCGGTTGGCGAGTAAGCCTGTCGGACACCTGCATTACCGTACTACCCCAACCCGCGCTGAGACTCAGCGCGGGTTTTTGGTGGGATCGCTGCTTGAAAACCTCACTCCCCGGCCCCTCTCAAACGGCGTCGGAGTCGTCGCGCGCCGTGACCGGGTGCTCCCCCACCACCACGCGGAACACCACCCGCGCGCCCTGCATCTCCGGCGGCTCCAGCGCCGTGATGATCGCATCCAGCGCCGCGCGCACGGACTGCGCCTTGTCGTCACCGAGCCGGTATTCGAGATAGCCCGCGAACGTGCCTTCCGCGAAGGCCGCTTGCAGCGCACGCGCCGCACGCAGCATATCCCGCGCCGGGAACGGGCGTCCATGCCGCACAAACGGGCGGACCGGCAGCCGCGCATAATCCACCAGCGGTCTGAACAGGTTCGGCTTGGCGACGAGTTCGGCGAGCGCGTCCAGGCCGGCATCCGGCGTGGGCACGCCGTCGAGCGTCCCGGCGAAGGTCAGGCGGCCCTGTAGATCATAGTGCGCCTGCGTCTCCGGCGGCAGCATGGTGTAGATGCGCGCCATCAGGTTGACCGCGTGGGCTT
>CAZMNL010000748.1:0-2059 GCA_964567525.1 uncultured Anaerolineaceae bacterium | reverse complement strand
GGCGATTTGGCGCGGCTGGCGGTCGTCTACCGGCTCAACGCTTACGGCGGGGCGGAAGTCGTCGCGCGTTTCGACGATATCCGCCGCCTGAGCATTGAGGATGCTGGCGGGCCGCCAGAGCCGACTCCCGCGCCGACCGAAATACCCAACACGCTGCCGCCGTCGCCCACGCTGGAGGGTGTGTGGATCGAGGTGATCCCCAACGTGCTGAACGTGCGCATCGGTCCCGGCTTCGAATACGACAAGATCGGCGAGATCAACGCCGGGGACCGCTACCGCGTGCTGGGTGCGATTGCCGATTACACCTGGATCGTGATCGACTACAACGGCGGTGTGGGCTGGGTCAGTGCCGAGTTCATAACCGTGCTGGGCGATCTGAACACCGTGTCGATCTTGCAGCCGCCGCCCACGCCGACGCCGGGCGCAACCGCGACTCCGCCGCTGCCGCCCGATCCCGACCTGGTGATCGATACGGTGGTACTGACCCCAACGCAGCCGATCCCCAACCAGCCGTTTACCGCGACCGTCACCGTGCGTAACGCCGGGGCGAGCGCGGCGGGCCGCTTCGCGGTCGCGGCGACCTGGGAACCGGGCGGCGTCTATACCGCGAACTTCATCGAGGGCATCGCAGGCGGGCAGACCGCCCAGATGCAGATCACCGCCACGCTGACCGGAACCGGGGTGTTCCAGGTGGTGGTGGTCGCGGACCTCAATAACGAGGTGGCCGAGGCCAACGAACAGAACAACGAGTACAACGTCACTTACCGCGCCGACTACCCGCTGCTGGCGAACCAGGCCAATCTGAGCCTGCCGACCGGCGGCGACTGGGATATGCACGGCGGCACGCCGGATATCTTCTGGGACGGCTTCAACCTGGGAGTCAAGAACGGCGCGAAGATCGGCATTCTCGCGGGTGTGACGTATGAGAACGCCCACTATGACCTGTTGGGGCCGGGCGTGGTGAACAATGACGTAGGCTTTGGCACGGACAAGGTGCTGACCGGCTCGGTCTTCGGCATCTACACCGCCGAGGGGCGGCGCGCCGTCCTGCGCGTGGACAACCGCCAGGGCCAGCAGATTTTCGTCAGCTACCGCGTGTACAACGATACGCCGTAGGTTAATAGCTTTTAGCGATGAGCTTTAAGCTGTTAGCTAAGGGCAAATGATGAGGATGTGCGTCTTGTAGGGGCGGGTTTCCAAACCCGCCCTCATGAGACTTAAAGGTAACGCCACAAAATAGCGTGATCCGGCCCATCTCCCCTTTCCCATCCCATGCTCGCGAAGCGAGCGCGAGAAAGGGGGAGTACGCACACCGTACCAGCCGCAATCTTCCCCCCTCTCCAGCTCGGCTGGAGAGGGGGGAGCGAGGGGGGTGAGGCCGTTTTTTTCGATCCCTGCCGTCCCCGTTAACATGTCGAATGCGTCCTGCTAAAATCACCCTTTGCACCCGATCTATACTTGGGCCTTCCAAAATGCAAAGTAGCCACACCCGAATCAAACGGGGCGCGGTGTCTACCACCACGCCCCGTAAAGATCTATCGCTGGCGAGCGCCCCGCCGCGTTACTGCGCGACGTAGCCGCCATCCACCAGGATCGGGTTGCCCGTCATGAAGGACGCCTGGTCGCTGCACAGCCACACCACCAGGTCCGCGACCTCTTCCGGCGTGCCGAAACGCCCGACCGGGTGCATCTGCACCAACTGCTGCTTCACGTCTTCCGGCAGGCCGTCATCGACCATCGGCGTATGGATGAACGCCGGGCAGACCGCCACCGCGCGGATCCCTTGCTGCGCATATTCGACTGCCGCGTTTTTGGTCAGGCCGATCACGCCGTGCTTGGCGGTGACATACGCGGGAGCCGTCGCAAACGCCACGTGCCCCAGGATCGAGGCCATGTTGACGATCACGCCGCCGCCCTGCTTGAGCATTTCGGGAATCTGGTAGCGCATCCCGTAAAACACGCCGTTCAGATTCACGTTAATGACCTTATGCCACTCGTCCAGGTCGTATTCGCCGGTCGGGGCCGCTGCGCCGCCGACGCCCGCGTTATTGCACGCGAA
>CAZMNL010000747.1:1242-2060 GCA_964567525.1 uncultured Anaerolineaceae bacterium | reverse complement strand
CGCTGGGTGTGTGCATGTTGCGGATCGGGATGCTGAGCAGCGCGGACGGCACCCCGGTGCGGCTGACCTGGATCGTCCAGGCATCCGTGCCGCTGCTGCCCGGCAGCGCTTCGGTATGGACGGTCAGTTCTTCGGCGCGCGCCGTCTCTTGCAGCGCCTTGAGCAGGCCGGGATGGAAGTTCGGCCCGATACCGACCGTCGGCCCGTCGCCCAGCTTGAAGGTGTCGTCTTCGCCTGCGCCGCGCTGCGTCCCGAAAGTGACATCGATCACGATGGCGATATCCGGCTCGATCAGGTACGCCGCCGAAGCCGCCGCCGAACCGGTGGTTTCTTCCTGCGCGGAAGCGACCGCGACCACGTCCCAGGTGTGGGCGCGCGTGCTCAGTTCGTGCAGGCACAGCGTCACGGCGGCGACCGATGCGCGATTGTCGAGCGACCTGGCCGCGATACGCCCCCTCTTGAGTTCGACCGGCGGCGCGTCAAACGTGACGATATCACCCACGCGCACATAGCGGCTGACTTCGCTGGCGGGCAGGCCCAGGTCGATCCACAAATCGTCAGCGCCGGGGTACTTTTTGCGGCTGGCGGCCATGTGCGGCGGCGCAGCCCCGAACACGCCGGAGAGCGGCTCGCGCCCGTGAACCAGCACCGGCTGGTGCAGCAGCGCGCGGTAGTCGATGCCGCCCAGCGGCGCAGTGCGCAGGAATCCGTCCACGATCTCCGAGACGATCAGGCCGATCTCGTCCATGTGCGCGCAGAGCATCACGCGGCGGCGCGGTGCGGGGCCGCTGCCGGGCCGCGTGGCGATCAGGCTGCCC
>CAZMNL010000747.1:963-1232 GCA_964567525.1 uncultured Anaerolineaceae bacterium | reverse complement strand
CGGTCGTGATCGTCTCGGTGTAGTCTTGCCATGCCGCGCGGATCGCGTCCCGGACCGGCGCTTCATGCCCGGACGGGGCCGCAATCGCACACAGCGTTGTGAGGTGTGCTTTCAAATCAAAGGACATTGTTTTGGATATCTTTCCGAAAAGAGTTTTCAGCCACCAGCAATCAGCCCGAAACGAACAGCTCATCACCTGGCATCTTGACGATACTGCCAATTATAGCCAAATTTGCGGGTTTTGATGGCACGCCCGGTATTTAGTCCCC
>CAZMNL010000747.1:0-953 GCA_964567525.1 uncultured Anaerolineaceae bacterium | reverse complement strand
CTTTATGATTCAGAGAAACCGCTACAAAAGGCGTTTCAACGGCTAGAGAAAGAGATTGAGGCAAAAACCCGCCCCGATGGTGGCCATATCAGCCGCAACCCCAGTATGCATATGCAGGTGTTGATGCATCTGATTGATATTCGCAATATCTTGCGCCAAGCCGGTTTTTATTGCCCGGATCACCTGGTTGAGGCCATTGATAATATGGCAATCATGCTGAGTTTCTGGCGGCTGGATGATGATCTCCTGCGTGGGCGGGGGGATGTCGGTAGGTGGTGGCGCGGTGGTGTTGGTCGGGACCGGGGGATCGGTCGGCTGCGGCGCGGTCGTGTTCGTCGGGACCGGCGTGTTGGTCGGCTGCGGCGCGGTGGTATTGGTTGGAACCGGCGTGTTGGTCGGCATGGTAGGCGCGAGCGTTGCGGACGGGATCGGTGTCAGGGTCGGCGCGAGCGTCAGCGTAAAGGTCGGGTAAGGCGTCCAGGTGGGGATCGGGGTATTGGTCGGCGGGATGTAAAACGGCGTGTTGGTCGGCAGGTAAAGCTGGCCCGGTGTCGCGCCAAGCGGTCCGCCCGGTTGGGTGGGCGTGCGCGTCCAGGTCGAGATGGGCGTGATCGTCGCGCTGCTGAGCGGCTGTTGAGTCACACCGCCGAGTGTCGCGTCGGTGGGTACAGGGGTTGTGTTGTTGGTGTCACTGTCCGGGGCATAGGCCAGCATTACCGCGCCCAGGCAGTAACAGGGAACGGTGAGCACGATAATCGCCAGCAGCAGCAGGCGCGTGGTCTGGATGCGGTTGGATGGCCCTGAAAGAAAGTCAAACATCGTCACCCCGCCCATAAGAGCAGCAATTAGCTATTAGCAATTAGCTATCAGCAAAAAGCTTCACTTGCCGCTACTGAAAGCTAAGAGGCCATTTGAAAACCTCACCCCCCGGCCCCCTCTCCACACGCGGAGAG
>CAZMNL010000746.1:0-2065 GCA_964567525.1 uncultured Anaerolineaceae bacterium | reverse complement strand
GAGGTGACGGTGCGCGGCAGCGACAACAGCGTGGCGCAGGTCGCGCGCGTCGAGGCACGGCTGGACCTCAGCGACGCCTTGAACCCGGTCAGGAAGACCGCCAACCTGACGCCCGTGCAGGAAAACGGTTTCCGCGCGCGGGATGTCGAACTCAGCCCGGCGCTGGTGACGTGTGATGTCAATATCACCGTGCGTGAGGGCGTGACACCGGTCGAGGTGCTGCCGGATCGCGCCGGGACCACGCCGCCGCGTGGCTACACCTTCCAGGGCTACAGCAGCATTGAGCCGCGCCGCGTGGGTGTGACCGGCGCAACCGAGGCCATCGAAGCGCTGAACAGCGTGGTACGCACCATGCCCATTGACCTGAGCAATAAAACCGAAACGTTTACTACCGAAGTCCCGCTGGCGCTGCCGCAGGGTGTATCGCTGGTGGAGGGCGACCAACTGGTGCGCGTCACCGTGCTGATCACGCCCGTGTTCGATAACCGCGAATTCGCCGAGGTGCCGGTGGAAGTGACCGGGCTGGATACCATGCAGTTCGCCGTCATCGGGCTGACCAGTACCGTCACGGTGAATGTCTCCGGGCCGCAGGCGCGCCTGCCCGACCTGGACATAGACGATATCCGCGTGAGCGTGGACCTCAGCGACTTGGAACCGGGCAATCACCAGCTTGCACCGCAGGCGACGATCATCGGGCAAACCGAAGACGCCGAGTTCTCGATCAACAGCGTGCTGCCGGAACAGCTCAGCGTGACGATTGAACGACTCGTGCCGCAGTCCACGCCGTCACCGCTGCGCCCCACAATGGCTCCCGGCGCGGAGTAACGCTCACATGCGGCGATGTGGGCATAGGCTGCCCGCGCCGCTGCTGCCCGCGCCTCACACGTGGACCTTAAACCACTTTTTCAGCCAGTGCCGGATGGCGCGCAGGACGCGGTTTTTCTTCGGGCGCTTGACCACAAACATCCAGCCGGACATCGTGAGAAAGACGCGCATCCCCTTACGCCGGTTCAACTTGCGCGCGTAGGTTTTGAGGTACGCGGTATCGTGTTCGTGGACGACCTTCACAGGGAAGTTGAGCATCCCCGCATAGTTGGCCGCACAGTTGTATTCGTGCGGCATCACCGCGTAACGCACATCGTGCGCTTCATAGAGCGCCATGCGCAGCGTGTTCTGGCTGCCGAACCCCCGTCCACTTACCGCGCGTCTCGTGTTCTGCGTGCAGCGCAGACCAGCGCTCAAACAGGCGCATCATTGCGGGACTCTGGCGGTAGACCAGCACGCCCGTGCTCAGTTCCGGGAACGCCAACGGGATATTGTACTCTGGCGGGTAGTAGCCTGTGACCAGATCCACCGCGAGCGTTGCAGCCAGGTCGAAGTGATCCAGCAGGGCGAGCGTGTCGGTAATGCTCTCGGTCAGATCAATACCTTCGCCAAAATTTATGGAGACAGAAAAAAGCCGGTTTTGGTAAAAATTTGACCCTTTGTGACCTTTTCTGAACCACATTTTTGTGACAAATCTGAGCTTTTTCAGCAAAATTGCCCATGTTTTCAAAATTGGCGAAGGTATTGTCAGATAGGTATCGGTATCGAGAAAGATCGTATGCGCGAAGGGAGTCTGCGCCAGCGCGTCGATCTTGTAGGTCCAGCTCCAGCCCACGTCGGGCAGGTCGCGCACGATCACGTGGTCGAGGGGCTGCCCGGCGACCATCTCCGCGATCACTGCGTCCGTGATGAGCGCGACCGGCAGGTCGGGCATGGTCGCTTTGACCGAGGCCAGCGAGAGGTCCAGTTCGCCGACAAGATGCCGGCGAAAATCATCGCTGCGCGTGCCACCATACGCGACGTACAGAATTCCCGTTGTGGGCATAAAAACGTACTCCTTCTTCGAAAATAGCGATAAGTTGTTAGCGATTGGCGATTAGCCGATGGCTTGAGCTTAGTGGGCGTGCAAAAATGAGTCCGCGTTTTCGAAAGTTCTTTTTGCTTTACCTCACCCCCCGGACGCGACCGCAGGTCGCGCGCACTCTCCAGCCTCCGGAGAGGGGGAGTCAAGGGCCGTCTT
>CAZMNL010000745.1:0-2067 GCA_964567525.1 uncultured Anaerolineaceae bacterium | reverse complement strand
GTCAAAAACCCGTCTTTTGGCCCTGATTTTCCGCAATAACTTTGTCACCCTACACCCATCGGACCACGGGGCGTCTTACAATACGAGAAGTGTCTTACGGCAGGACGGTACCGCCGGAAGCCAGGCCGTGCTGGATAACCCTGGACCAGGCGTCCACATCAAGCGTGATCGCCCAGGCATCCACGCCGCCGTAGCACGTGCAGCGCTGCATCAGCCGTTCCTGGCGGCCTTGCTGCACCAGGAATGCATACCATTCGGGGAATATGGCCACCTTGACCAACTTCGAGATATGATTACCCAGGATCGCGGTTGCCTGATCCTTGCTGGTAAATAGCAGGTAAGTGGTCGTCAATTCGGAGTAGACCGGTTCGGTGATCGCTTTGTGGACCAGCAGCAGATGATCGATGCCAAGACCATCAATCCTGCGTTGAAAACGCGCGAACAAGCCTGGTTCCGGTGGCTGCAAGACGATGCTTGATCCGGTGTCTGGCACGATGCGCGCCTCCTTGCCTTGCGCCAAACGCGCCCAGACTGCCTCGACGGATGTAGCCGGACCGGCAATGTCGAGATACACCGGTTGGTTGTCATGCAGCGCCGCCCCGAACACGAAACAATCACCCACGACATTCATCCTGCCAACGTACTGCTGCGGAATGAGTTGAGTAGTCATGGTTGTTTCCTCCTACGCCCAGGGATCGTCAAGGCGAATAGTGGCGACTGCGGGCAGTGCGGGACAGCGCGTGATACGCTCCATGTCATTCTGGAACTGCTCGGCAAACCGGCGTAAGACACGCTGCTGATACGACTCGCGGACTGTTATTGCAGAACCTGTTAACCGGGGCGAATAACGTGGTTTCACTGGCACATCGGAGACCGTTGAATTGTCTTGCGCCATCGGCTCACCGGTGTTGTCTTGCGGACCGACCAGCGCGATGATTTCATCCGGCAATTCACGCCCGATGTAGTACCAGGCCGCTCTGCGCTTTGACCAGCGGCAGCCGTAGGCTTTGAGCGTCTCGCGGTGGCGGTACGTTTGTGAATGTGTTTTCGAGACTTTATGTTCGTCGCGAATCCAATGCCAGGGAATTTTCGCCCCGGTTTTCTCACTGCGTTCAATAACCAGACCGTTGCCGGTCAGTGTTTGCGTGACGGTTTCATCGTGAGACATCAGGCTGCCTCCCGTCTTGCGTGGCAACAAGCTGTTCGTGGAAACGCCGGATGGCTGGAGGCGGATTGTCACTGGCACGCATGATTTCTCCCGTACCGCGAGACAGCATCTCAATACCTTTGCCAAACTTCTCGACCAGGTAGCTCGCGCTGGGGTCCTCGCGTAAGACAATCTCGGCGGATTGGATGATCTGTGAGCAGGCCAGCAGCCAGTAATACGGAGCCGTGCCCCGCCAGCCGGGCAGCAGTGCAGCATGATCCAGCGTCCGAACGAGCGCACGCCGTGCGGATTCAGCCAGCGCCAGCGTTGCCATGTGAGCGATCTTCTCGCGCGTTTCCCAGGGACGTTCGCCAACAGCGAAATGGTCGAGATGGTCAACGGCGTGTTTGACCAGTTCAGGCGTATGCTCATCGAGTGCGCCCAGCGCATCGCCCAGCCGTTTTCCTGCTCCGGCGTAGAACTCTGCACCAACCAGTTCCATTGAGGCGTCGATGAGTTGATTCATGATCTGGTTGTGATGTTCATTGTTGACTTCAGCGCGCGTTACTCGTTCGTCGAGACCCAGTGCGGTCGCGAGTGCCAGGCTGAACGCGCGGTAGGTATTGTTGTTGTAGCAGGCGTGATAATGTGCAGATACTGCCTGCGGAATAGTTGTTGTTTGGGACATGCTGTACCTCCGAGATGAATTGAAGGATTGGAAAAAGCATGTCTACCGGGGATGGTAAGAACTTGCTTTGGCTCCTCTATCACTCCCGGTTGCGGCCTGGACGTGGCAGCTGGCGGCGTGCAGCGAACACACCGGAGACTCCAGCGCACATTCAGAGGCCCTACCGGCACTTGAGATCGATCTCAAGTAGTCCACGACCATCGGGAATGCCCGTAACAAAGCGGGGATGCTT
>CAZMNL010000744.1:1593-2068 GCA_964567525.1 uncultured Anaerolineaceae bacterium | reverse complement strand
GGGTCCGGGGCGTTTCGGCGGTGGCAAGTAACGCGCAGTTATTGAGCGTCCCGCCCGCGACCGTCGAGGAAGCCGTCGAAATTCTCAGCATGCACATGCCCGGCATAGCCGCCGACTATGATATCGGGTTCGAACCCGATACGATCCAGACTGTTGTCACACTGGCTAACGATTACCTGGACCCTGAAGTCCTGCCCAACAGTGCGATCACGCTGATGCACCGTGCAGCGGCGATGGTCAGCCTGGGCAGTCAGCAGGGAATCGGCGAACAACCCGCCGACAACACACTGCACAACCAAGACCTGATGCTCGCCGCTGCGCAGATGACCCAGATTTCGACAGCCGCGATCAGCACCAGCGCCAAACTGCTGCCCGGCCCGGCCCCGGAATTCACTGGGCCGCACGTCTTCATTAGCTACAGTCGCGACGACAGCGAGTTTGTACTCCAACTACGGCGCACGCTGGAAAACGCCGG
>CAZMNL010000744.1:0-1583 GCA_964567525.1 uncultured Anaerolineaceae bacterium | reverse complement strand
CAGGCAAGCCACGAATGGTGGTGGGTGATCGAGCGCCAGATCGAAACCTGCGGAGCGTTTGTGGTGGTGATGTCGCCGACGGCGCGACGGTCGGAATGGGTCGAGCGCGAAATCCTCTACGCCGAAAACCTGAAGAAACCGCTTTTTCCGGTGCTGTACAAGGGCATTGTGTGGCCCCGGCTGGCGAATATCCAGGCAGTCAACATGAAGGCGGGCACCGGCACAGCACTGCCCGAAGCGCTGCTGGCCGGGCTGCGCGCCGCGATTCCCGCGCCGCCCGACCGACCGCCGACGCTGCCGGAAAGCGTGCCGGATTAAAATGATGTATGCGCCGGTAACATGACGGAATGGCGCATGATTTCAGTTTTCGCGCCGCCGCTACGCGCGCTCGGAGAGCGCCTCGTTCAGCGCGTTGAGGATGCAGCGCTCGAAGCGGTTGAACGTGAAGCAGTCCAGCACGACCAGGCGCGCCGCTGACGACATCGCTGCGACTTCTGGCGCGTTGGCCGGGTCGTAGACCCACTGCAACGCCTCGACATATTGCTCAACCGAACCCTCCACGATCCAGCCATTTTGCCGGTGCGCGATATGATCGTTGACACCCAGCGCCCGCGAGACAATCGTCGGCTTGCCCGCCACCATCGCGTTAAGATAGGTCTGCTGTCCGGTGGCGCGCGTCAACTCGCCCTGCATCGGGACCACCACCGCGCGCGCGTTGTGCATCAGCGTCACAAACTGGGCGTGGGGCACCTGCCGGGCGGTCAGGTTGGGCGGCAGGTCGTCGCGCCCGTCCAGGCGGCGCGTGGCGATCACGAACTGGCGTTCCGGCAGCCGCCGCGCGACCTCGACCAGCGTATCATAGTCGCGGTGGGCGTTACCACCGGAGAAGACGTAATCCGCCGGGAGATCATCCACCGGGGCGGCGGCGTGCGCGTTCGGCGCGTCAGCGGGCGGGATGGTATAGAAATACGTGCAGAGCCGCAGCTTATCGGGGTCCACGCCCCACGTCTGCGGGAAGATCGTCATTTCTTCGGTGGACTGCACCACGTAGCGTGTAATCGCCCGGTCCGCCAACCGCATGATCAGCCCTTGCAGTTTCCCGGCGAACCCGGCGTCACGGTCCCACATGCAGCCGGTCAGCACGATTAACGGGCGCAACCGCCGGGGCAGGAAGCCGATCAGCGCCGCCGCCAGCATATCCGGGTGCAAACGCCCGGCAGAGCTGTCGAGCACCATGGGGCGGCCCGTGCGCAGCGCCGCCAGGATGCGCAAAAACGCGCGCAGCTCGTCCAGCAGCGTCTCCGGCATCGGGATCGGGACCGCGCGGGACTTCCACTCGTCACACTCGCCGTAATCCAGGGTCGTCGTGAAAGGCTGCTGCGCCAGGTGCTGAGTCTTCTGCCCGGCAAACTCTCCGCTTTTATCGGTCACTATTGCGCGCATAAGGCCTGCTTTCCACTCTGGATGATTATATAAAACACGTCTGCGTATGATAAACTTACTTTGCATTATAGCACCGCTTGGACGCGCATTTACAGGCTTTTCCATACGTATTTGTCTTTATAGACTAACAATCCCCTAAC
>CAZMNL010000743.1:0-2074 GCA_964567525.1 uncultured Anaerolineaceae bacterium | reverse complement strand
ACCTCGCAGGCGGCGATCAGTAATGATCTCGGCCAGGCATACGGAACGCTGGCGCAGCATATCCAGAGCAAGGGCATCGCCATGACCGGCGCGCCGTTCGCCGTCTATGACGCGATGGACGGCGACGAATGGACCGTGACCGCCGGTTTCCCGGTCGCGGCGGCGATCACCGAAGAGGGCGCAGTCAAGCCGGGTGAGACTCCCGGCGGGCGCGCGGCGCACGTGGTCCACACCGGCCCGTATGAGAAGCTCACCGAAACGTGGAAGGCGTTCGAGGAATGGGTCAAGGCGCACGGCCACACCATGACCAGCGTCGCCTGGGAAAGCTACATCGACGATCCCGAATCCACCCCGCCCGATCAGCTCAAAACGCTGCTGTACTGGCACGTCTAGTTCAGCCTGGCGGAAGTTCTGCACCGGTTGTAGGGGCGGGTTTCATCGAACCGAAGGTTCGCACCCACTCAGGGCGACTTTGGAAAGTCGCCCCTACAAAAACCGTCCTACACCGTGCCCGCCGCACGCAGATCGGCAATCGCGGCGGCATCCAGTCCCAGCACCTCGCGCAGCACGGCGTCGGTATGTTCCCCGACCTGCGGCGGCGGCGTATGCACGCTCACCCCATCAGGACGCATCTGCACGGGCGGGCCGACCATGCGCAGCACCTCGCCGCCCACGTCCAGATCGTGAATCAGGCCGCGCGCCCGGATGTGCGGATCATCCACCACCGCCGGGATATCGTTGATCGGCCCCGCCGGGATGCCCGCCGCCAGCAGGTCATCGACCCAATCCCCCGCCGGGCGCGTCCTAAACACCGCGTCAAGTTCGCGCACCAGCGCGTCCCGGTGCGCCACGCGCGCCGGGTTGGTGGCAAAACGCGGGTCGTCGCGCAGGTCGGGCCGGTCGATCAGCGCGCACAGCTTGCCGTACTGCCCATCGTTGCCCACCGCCAGCACAAACGCCCTATCGGACGCTTCAAACGTCTGGTAAGGTACAATGTTCGCGTGCTGGTTGCCGTAGCGTTTGGGCGCTTGCCCGGACACCAGGAAATTACTCGCCACGTTGACCAACGCCGCAATCGACGTATCCAGCAGCGCCACGTCGATATACTGCCCCTCGCCGGTTTGCCCCGCGCGGCGCACCGCCGCCAGGATCGACGACGCCGCGAACAGCCCCGCGATCACGTCCGAGATCGCCACGCCGAGCTTGGCGGGCGGCCCCTCGACCGGGCCGGTGATCGACATTAAGCCGCTCATCGCCTGGATCACGTAGTCATAGCCGGGGCGCGCGTGGTACGGGCCATCCTGCCCGAAGCCGGTCACGCTGCAATACACCAGCGCCGGATTCAGCGCGCGCAGGTCGTCATACCCCAGGCCGAACGACGCCATCCCACCGACCTTGAAGTTCTCGACCACCACGTCAGACCGGGCCGCGAGATCGCGCGCGATCTGCCGCCCCTGTTCCGATTTCAGGTCCAGCGACAGGCTGCGCTTGTTGCGGTTCACGCTGATGAAATACGCGCTCAGCGCGTCCTCGCCCTCGCCGAACCAGGGCGGCCCCCACTCGCGCGTATCGTCGCCGCTGCCCGGTCGCTCGACCTTGATCACGTCCGCGCCCAGGTCAGCCAGCATCATCGTGCAGAACGGCCCGGCCAGCACCCGCGAAAAGTCCAGCATGCGCAGCCCGGCCAGCGGGCCGTGTGTTTCGTTCGCCATCTAAGTCTCTCCAAAAGGGCAACATAAGAAAAACAAAGCGCCTCACCGCGTTTGCTCACGGTGAGACGCCCCGTTATAGCGCATCATGCCCGCCGCGCGCGAGTGCCGATCCTCACATCAAACCGCCGGGTACGGCTCCGCGCTGGGTTGCGGCAGTGGCTCGACAGATTCTTCCTCTGCGGCCTCGGCGACATAATCCGGCAAATCCGCTTCCAGGCTGCGGATCGACGGAATCGCGTACAGCATCATCTGTGCCACCACCAACACCCCCCCGTAGATCACCATCATCAGGCCCATGCCGGACCCCGCCCGCGCGCCGACCAGCGGCTCGACCAGGTGCCAGCCTGCCCCACCGACCGCCG
>CAZMNL010000742.1:271-2075 GCA_964567525.1 uncultured Anaerolineaceae bacterium | reverse complement strand
AGTACGGCCGGCAACAAGCCAGCATACGTCGCCGACTTGCGGCGCTTGCGCCTTATAAGGGCTTGTCTTGTGTTCGCGCTCAAACATGCGCCGGTCTCGTCGCGATACGACACGTAGGCCTAGGGATAGGCACCCCATAGCCCGCGACAGCTCAATCGCCTCGTCGTAGGACATCATCCCCTCTCCTGCCGCGAACATTTCGCCCCGCGGCATGGCGACTTGCGACGCGTTTCGGTAGATTTCCGCATCCACCCGCCCGCGCACCACGTCGACAGCATCTGCGAGCCGGTCACCACGATCCCAGGGTTGAAGCACGGCGTTGCGCGTCATCTGGCGCGGCAGCTCGTGCTGGGGAAGATCCTCGCAACCCGCAAAGCCCTCGTTGAGAGAGTCCGCATGCTGCAGCAGCCGATCAACGTCAACCGGCGGCGGTGTGGACGTGAAATCGTGCGCGTAGGCGGACTTGAACTGTCGCGTGACCTTGTAAGCGTCCGTCGCCTTCTCCAACGATTTCTGCAGCGCACCGCGCCGCGCTTCCGGAGCCCCATGAGCAGCCGGAACTCCCATGCCTGCAACAGGCGCCACCGGGCGCCTCTTGTAAGAGTGATCGACCAGCCGCTGCTTGCAGGTCTTCCTCAGGCATACCCGGTCGCCCTCAGCGCCCCCGGGTTCAGCGGCTGCAAAGTAAAGGTCCAGCTTCCCATCTGCAATTAGCTCCCCAACGTAATGATTACACAGCTGGAGCTCCGTTTCGCCATCGGACTGACCCCGGCTACCGCCACGCTCCCCAGTGGCGACCTCCTGAGAGCCGGACCGTTCAGCCTCACCGCGCGTTCGCTTCGATGGCATAGTGTGTGAGAGACAGGTAAAGGAAGGTAAGTAAAGAGTAACACGCAAAGAAAAAAAACCTCACGTCGACCACTCGACATCCCGCAGAGCCACGAAACCCGGGACTGGGCAATTTCGGTTGCCGCGCCTCGGGCGAATACCCCCAAATTTAATCTCGACACAAGTGGTACGAGATTACGCTCCAAATACCGTACACGGTAGCAGCCGCGTGTTACACGCAGGGCGCAGCCGGCCTTCGGCGGGCGCGGCGCAAGCGCGCTGCAGGCAGCAGATACAAGTACAGTAATATGACACACGCCGCCCGTGCGCGCGCGACAAGCGCGCGCGCACCGGCATGCATGTGTCAATACAATGATATACAGTCCAAACAATACACCTAAGACACGATTCCCCGAAGGGAAGTTGGCCGTGAGGCCGATGAAGATGGGATACTCCACCCCGGGTTCCCCCCCTTTTCATCCGACTAGCGCCGGAGCACGCGGCGCGTGCCTGGCGCACCACCAGTCCCGTGTTCCGTCCGGGTGGCATACGATGCATACGGCCCGACGGCAATCCCCGCGCGCGCATAGATACCCCCAGTCGCGTGCGCCCATGTGTGCATCACACACGGTGCAGTCGACCTCGCGCGTGTCGCGGTCGCCGTCACCTAACACCTCCGAATACCCGCCTGACGTCTCCGCGGACGACTCGCTGTCGCTACTCCCCGCCGACGAATCCTCGTCGGAACTGCTCCCGCTTCGGTCTACCCCGCCCCTGCCGGCCGCGCCGCCGCCCACGCTTGCGTCGATGCGGTACGGCGACGCGGCGGCCTGCCAGCGCCGCGGGTCCTCGCCAGCGGTGTCGTTCGTCGCCGTGCACGTCAACAGGCCCTCGCGATTGCGTTCGATGCGGAGAGAGCCAAGCACGGCGGTCGCACCGGCGAGGTCCTCGGCGAAGACTTCGTTGTACGCGCTCT
>CAZMNL010000742.1:0-261 GCA_964567525.1 uncultured Anaerolineaceae bacterium | reverse complement strand
CGGACCCGATAAGCGCGCGCACGGAACGCTCGTGGAGCGTTCGACGCGTCACCTCACCCACGCTTCCTCCCGCCGACGGCGCGTGGCGCCGCAGCTCGATGTTGTTTCCCGCTCGTAGACCCTGCATCGTTCGCCCGGCGCGATCGAGCACGAACGTTTGCAGGGCGTCCGCGAGCTGGCGGCCGGACCAAGGACGCGTGGGATGCACGTAATAGCCTGCCACGCGCAGCCGCTCCTGGATTTCGCGGCGCGTCTCCGCGC
>CAZMNL010000741.1:0-2076 GCA_964567525.1 uncultured Anaerolineaceae bacterium | reverse complement strand
GTTGTTGTCGTTGTGCCCCTCGACCTGGTGCGAGGCGGTCGCCGCGCCCCACAAGAATCCCGGCGGGAAGGTCAGCGCAAAATCAAGCATGGTCGGTGTCCTCGCTGCCGGGCGAGAATTTGCCCGCGATGAACTGCCGCGCCAGGAACAGCGCCGCGATCACTGTTGCGTCACGCAGCCGCCCCGCCGCGATTAGCGTTTCCAGGTCCTCAAACGGGGCGCGCTGCGTCTCGACCTGGTATACCTCGTCGCCGATTTTGCGCGCCGGGACAAGATTTCGCGCCAGGAACAGGGACACGTCCCACTGGGAATGGCGCACCAGCGGCGTGATCACGCCCAACGGAAACAGCACCTCGGCACGGAACCCGATCTCTTCTTGCAGTTCGCGGTTTGCGGCCTGGGCGGGCGTTTCGCCGGGGTCGATCACGCCGCCGGGCAGCGTCAGCACGCGCGCCGCCAGCCCGCCGGGGATCGTCGGCTCAAACGTGAACAACACCTCGCCCGCGTAGTTCATAGGCACGATCATCACGCCGGGGTTGACCACGATATACGGCTCGTCATTGAACCCGGCGCGAAGCTGCATCCACTTCTGGCGTGCGACCGGGCGGGTTTCTTGCGGTGGGGAGTCGGGCATGGTGGGGAACTCCTGAAATATCACCGTCCGGTGTACACCACGTGCGCGAAGACCTGCCGCGCGCCGGTATCGACATAACCGAGCTTGAGCGCCAGTTCGACGCTGGCTTCGTTGCTGTCTTCGACCAGGTACAGCGGGATACGCCCGCTTTCCAGCACGGCCTGCGTCACCGTTGAGGCCACACTCACGCCCCACCCGCGCCGCCGCGCGTCTTCCTCGACCTGCACGTAGAGTTCGGCGAACTGCGGACTCTGCCAGTTCACGCCCGCGACGGCCTGCGGCTGCTCGCCGGATTCGATCACGGCGCGCGGCGTGCCGTCCGGCGCGCTGCGGTGCTGCACCAGGATGTTAATCTCCGCCGGGATGAAGCGGCGCGGGTCCAGCCGGTAGAGGTGCAGCGTGCGGTGCTGGTCGAAGTCGAAATGATCGCTCACGTAGGGCAGTTGGCCGAGCTTGACAAACAGGATATACGGGCGCTGCGGCGTCAGCGCGTTGATCAGCATCTCGGTGGCGGCCTCAGCGTCGCTGCTTTGCAGCGTCACCAGTGGGCGGAAGAGGTCGATCCCGGTCTGGCACAGGGCCAGAAAACCCAGGATCGTGCCGTCGTCGTCGTGCTGCGTATAGAGCGACGAGCGTGCCGGATCGTGGTACAGCGTGTAGTACGCTGTCGGCGCGTCCGCCGGGCTGGACTCATCCAGCTCGCGGCGGACCATGTCCCGGTGGTGGTGAATAGACATAACAGCGCGGCGCGTTACGGATACAGCCGGTTGAGCATCCGGGCGTAAGGGACGGTTTCACGGATGTGCGGCAGCCCGCAAATCCACGCCACAGTACGCTCGACACCCAGCCCGAACCCGGCGTGCGGCACGCTGCCGAACCTGCGCAGATCGAGATACCAGCGGTACACCTCCGGATCGATGCCGATCTCGTTGACGCGCGCTTCGAGCAGGTCGGCGTCGTAAATGCGCTCGCTGCCGCCGGTGATCTCGCCGTAGCCCTCCGGCGCGAGCAGGTCCACGCTGCGGCAGACTTCGGGCCGGTCGGCGACGGGCTGCATGTAGAACGCTTTGGCGGCGGTGGGGTAGTTGTAGACGAACACCGGCTTGTCGAACATCTCGGCCAGCGCGGTTTCGTGCGGCGAGCCGAAGTCCCCGCCCCACTCAATCGCCAGTTCCGCTTTGTGTTCGGGGTCGTCGATGGTTTCCGCAAGCTTTTGCAGGCGCTCAACCGCGTCGTCGTAGCTGATGCGCGGGAACGGCGGCGTGATGTTTTGCAGGCGTGTCGTGTCGCGCTCCAGGATGTCGAGTTCCATCGCGTGTTTTTCCAGCACGGTCTGGATAATCGCGCTGACGAACTGCTCTTCCATATCCATCAGCATATCGAGATCGAAAAACGCCATCTCCGGCTCGACCATCCAGAATTCCATCAGGTGGCGGCGCGTC
>CAZMNL010000740.1:0-2079 GCA_964567525.1 uncultured Anaerolineaceae bacterium | reverse complement strand
CTCCAGATCGTGACCGCAGGTCACGCGGGAAAGGGGCAATGCGACCGAACGCGGTTGCACGGGATAGGGGCCAGTTCTCGGCTAACCATGCCGGGACCATTTTGCCTAAAACCCAACCATACGTCCCCACAGTCATCGATTATGGCTCAAACGTAAAATAGCCACACCCAAATGAAATTAAAGCGCTATCGGGTGGCGAGGCCAAAGGAATATGGCTCGATACCCGGCGCAGAGCGAACCAGGGGGAATCGCCCTCTTTGTTTGAGGTCAGCCGGACCGATACGGAACTTATGCACGCGCACCAACGACGCTGGCGCGAGATGGTGCAGGATGCACGGGGCAGCGCCTTTACGATGATGACCGCCGAACGCCTCGTGGCCGGGTTAGGTGCATCACATGTGTTGGAAACTGCATTGACATTGGACCGAAACACTGGGTTGCCATATTTGCCCGGCAGCACAGTCAAAGGGCTGGCTCGCGCATGGGGGCTGCTGGAAGTGGCTGCCCAGTTGAATGTAAAGCTTGAAGATACGGATGCTGAGGGCCAACCACTTTTGAATACTGTTGCGGAGCTTCTGATCGCTGAGCCGGACGAAACATTGTTGCAGACTTTGCGAAGGCTACGTCCGACTTCCGATGTTGAGAATGCGGAAGCCTATATCCAGTGGTTCCGCCTTATTTTCGGATCGCAGATCAATGCGGCGGCTGTTTGCTTTCTGGATGCAATTTACTATGGGGAAAGCGCCCCCCAATATGCCTCTGACGTGATGACGCCACACTACGTAAACTACTATACGGAAAACGGTGGCAGGCCACCATCGGAAGATGATAATCCGAACCCGGTTTCGTTTATCACAGTTGATCGCGGAAACACGTTTGCTTTCGGGCTTGTCCCACGCAAGCCTGCGTTTACCGGCTTCCCTTCGCAACAGCAGGAAACCGCTTTGAGTACGAGCAGTATCTGCATTCAACAACCAGGCATGATCGCTGAGCACACACTGATCAGTACGCACATGTTGCGCGAAGAATATCGTGTCGAACTGGTATCGTTCGGGTTCTCCCAAACAATATGCGAACAGTCCTCGCTCAACGCCCCAGGCGATGGTTTCTTGCAGCACAGCAGGTCCGGCCAACAGTGGCAGGTATGTGTACCGCGCGAAATAGTCCCAAAGAGCGCTTACACGGACAACTTCCTGTTCGACGGGCCAGAGATATTTGAAGCGCTCGTCATCTCGCTTGAGCAGGAAATCCGGGTCGAAGCGTTCCAGCAAACGCTGCCCGTCTTTCAAGCGTTCCCACACACGCTGGCTGAGCGAATCACCAGGGCGATACGGACGAACGCCATACTCCCAACCTACTCATACGTTGTCATGAGCAGGTGCGATGGAAGCCGTGTATGCTCCCCACACTGCCGCTGGTAGTGCGGTCTTAGCCTCCGCATACTGCCGCCGAAATTCGGTTTGCTGACGCTCGGTGAGTTGGCCGCTGGCTGTGCGGTCGATGTCATCCAATGCAAGAAGCCGGATCGCGGCGTTTTCCACGGTCGCTTTGCTGCCAGGAACCGGCAGAACGAATACCACGGTGTTCCGGTACTGCCGGTGCGTGCCGCCTGCATTACCTAGAATATCTTCGACGTAACGTCTCGCTGGGCTGTCAGTTTCTTCGTCTATCCAGGGCAGATGCAGCGGCGCAACCACTAGCTTCAGCCGGTCGTTGTCGCGTACTTCACGCGGATCGTCCGGCCAGACCATCGCGCGACCGAACCGGTTTCCCACCAGTTCCTCGACAGTTTGGCGGATGCGTTCGTAAATCGCGCCACTGGCGGCAGTGATCGCCGCGCGGTGGTGGCCGCCCTTGATGTGATCGTTGGTTTCCTGCAAACGTTGACGGTAACGCATGGTTACTCCTCGGTTGATGATTGATTTTTGCGGCGCTCGAAAGCGTCCCAATCGAAAGAATCCTCGCCGCCGGGGGGAACCATGCGCGGGTCGGGGATCGCGCCGGAGTCGACCAGACTTTGAATGACGCTCAAGTATAGATTGGGTGCATTTTGATTCGTAGGGGACGTATGGTTGGGTT
>CAZMNL010000739.1:0-2085 GCA_964567525.1 uncultured Anaerolineaceae bacterium | reverse complement strand
AACCCCGCGTATGCTGCGCATACGTCCCACACGCGGAGAGGTGGCTCAAAGACGGTCCTTGACTCCCCCTCTCCGGAGGCTGGAGAGGGGGCTGGGGGGTGAGGTAAAAAGAACTTTCGAAAACGCGGACTCATTTTTGCACGCCCACTTACGGCTTAACGCTCAGAGGGGAATCCACCATGCAGGAAACCAGGGGGAATGGCACACACCACGCCGCCTACCGCGCCCTGATCGTGATCGGCGCGCTGAGTGTGGCGCTGCTGGCCTGCACGCTGACCTTTAACACCAGTCCCGCCGCGCCGAACGATCCGGGGGCGGACGCCAACAGCGGCGGTAATCCTGACGCGGGCGTTGCGCCGGTGGTGCGCATCATCGAACCGGCCAGCGGCGTCACTGCGCCCGCCAACCAGCCGCTTGACCTGATCGTGCAGACCGACACCACCGCGACACGCTTCCAACTCACGGCGGGCGGGCAGGTCGCCAGCACCAAGTCACTGCCCGACGACCAGTCCGGCCCGACCAGCGCGATCCTGTCCTGGACGCCCTTACGCGAAGGCACCTACACGCTGGAAGTCGTCGCCTATAACGACCTGCTGCCCAGCCCCCCCGCCGCGATCATGGTAACCGTCTCCGGCACGGCGGGCGGTGGTCCGGCGGCGCAGAGTGGCGCGGGCTGTACCGGGCGCGTGCTCGTCTCGCAGTTGAATTTCCGCGACGGCCCCGGCACGAGTTACACCAAACTCGGCCAGTTCCAAACCGGCGAAACCGTGACCGTGATCGGGCGCAACGCCGATAACACATGGCGCAAGGTGCAGCGCAGTAACGCCCAACTGGTGTGGGTGAGCAACAATCCGCAGTGGTTGCAGACGGAAGGGGCGTGTGGGGCGCTCGCGGTCGTGGACTGACGCACGCCGGACGCGCGAATGCGCGTCGTGCCGTGCCTTTGGCACGGCACTGCGTCCGGCTGGACGCACGGCGTGCGTCCGCGCGCGCGTTAGCGTGGCAGCAGCGTTTCACCGACCGCTGTGTGTGCCTCCGGCAGCAGGAAGAACGCCAGCGCGATGATCACATACACGCCCAACAGCATCAGCCCCTCGTACCAGTTCGACTCGCCATCCTGCGCGACCAGCGCGCCAACGTAGCTCGCCGCCGCCAGCGCGATCACCTCCGGCAGCGAGAAGGCCAGGATCAGTTTGTCCTCAAACAGCAGGCTGATGAACACCAGCACCGGCGCGACGAATAACGCGATTTGCAGCGACGATCCGAGCGCAATCGTCATGCCCAGTTCCATCCGGTTTTTGATCGCCATCTGCACCGCGACGAGGTGTTCGGCCACGTTACCGATGATCGGCACGATGATCACGCCGACGAACAACTCGCTCCAGCCGAGCTGCTCGACCACCGGCTCGACCGTGCCGACCAGGAATTCCGACATGAACACGATCCCGATGGTGGCGGCGGCCAGCACCGCGCCCGCGAACCCGGTAGACCATACCGGATCGTGGTGGTGTTCGGTGACGGCCCCGGTGGCTTGCTGCGCGAACAGTGCGTAAGCCACGTTCGCGCCGTAGAGCACGATCAGGATCACAGCGATTCCCTCGCTGAGCAGCAGCTCGGACTGGAATTCCTGATTCTCGACGAAGGTCGCATCGAACAGCGACGGGATCGCCAGCGCCATAAACGCCAGGATCAGCAAGGTGGCGTTCATCGAGGCGTTGCGGCGGTCAAAGACCTGGATGCCGTTCTTCAGCCCGCCGAGCAGCATCGCCAGCCCCATCACCAGCAGCAGATTACCGAGAATCGAGCCGATGATCGAGGCGCGCACCAGTTCCAGCAGCCCCTCGCGCAGCGCGAAGATCGTGATGATTAGCTCCGCCGCGTTGCCAAGCGTGGCGTTCAGCAGTCCGCCGATCTGCGGCCCGGTGCGGACCGCGATCTCTTCGGTGGAGCGCCCCATCAGGCCCGCCAGCGGAATGATCGCCAGCGCGGACGTGGCGAAGATGGCGATATCGTCGCCGCCGGTCACCCGCAGGATCACGGCAGCAACGAAGAAGACCAGCAGCAAGTTCAGGTTCAGCAGTTTGG
>CAZMNL010000738.1:0-2085 GCA_964567525.1 uncultured Anaerolineaceae bacterium | reverse complement strand
GGGCGCGATGTGCGCACGCTGGATATCCACGCTTACCGCGAGCATCTCGGCATCGTCACGCAGTCGCCGTTTCTGTTTGATGGCACAGTCGCCGCCAATATCCGCTATGGCTGCCAGGATGCTTCCGACGAGGACGTGCTGAGCGCAGCGCAGCAGGTCGGCGGCGGGGACTGGCTCGACAGCCTGCCGGACGGTCTGGATACACAGGTCGGCGAACGCGGCAGCAACCTTTCGATGGGCCAGCGGCAGTTAGTCGCGCTGGCGCGCGTGCTGCTGCAAGACCCGGCAATCTTCATCCTGGACGAAGCCACCGCCAGCGTGGACCCGCTGACCGAGACGCTGATCCAGGAAGGGCTGGACGAGGTGATGAAGCGCCGCACGTCGATTGTGATCGCGCACCGGCTCTCGACGATCAAAAACGCCGACCGCATCATCGTGCTGCGCGAGGGTGAGATCATCGAGGAAGGGCATCACGACGCGCTGCTGGCCCAGGAAGGCCACTACGCGGAACTGTATAACACCTACTTCCGGCACCA
The DNA here is from genome assembly GCA_964567525.1 of uncultured Anaerolineaceae bacterium. GTDB lineage: Bacteria > Chloroflexota > Anaerolineae > Aggregatilineales > Aggregatilineaceae > CAYRNY01. The sequence continues at coordinate 1,549 of CAZMNL010000738.1, read as the reverse complement.
GAGCATCGACTACATCGAGCAGGCCGGGAACGTGCTCGCACAGGCCGCGCGGTGAAATAGCTTTTAGCGTTTAGCTTTCAGCAGTCAGCTAAAAGTACATCGTGACGGTGTGCGACGATATCGCAGAACGGCCTCACCCCCTAAAATCCCCCTCTCCGAAGGCTGGAACGTATGCGTGGCATACGCGGGGACACGGGGGGTGAGGTAAAAATGCCCTCAATCCTGCCGGACGAACAGCAGCAGCACCGTCACGGCCAGCAGGTCGCAGATCACCACCGCCGCGATATTCGCTTCCAGCCCGCCCGTGAACAGTATCGGGCCGAGCAGCGCGCCGGCCATGCGCCCGCTCGAAAATGCCGCCACAACCCCCGCCATAAGCGTCGCGCGGGCGTGCGGCACAAGTTCGGTCATTAGCGGCAGCGAGCTAACCAGCGCGAACTCAAACGTGATGAAGAACAGGAACAGCGCCACCAGCGCCGCTTCGACCTGGAAACCAAGCAGCGGCAGCAGCGGCGCGGCCAGTGCGTTGAGCACGATCCCCAGCGCGACCGCGCGGCGTTTGCCCAGCCGGTCCACGAATCCGGCGACCGCGCCTTCGCCGCCCAGTTCTGCTACGCCGATCACGATGGCTGATGCGCCCAGCGCGGTGACTTTGAGCGCGAACGCTTCTTCCATCCACGCACCGTAGACGATCATCAGCACTTCATTTGCCATACTGATCAGGAACGCAATTGCCAACCCCGCGCGCGCCGGGCCGTAGCGCAGCACCAGCCGCAAGCCTTGCATGAACGAGGGCCGCGTGCTGTCACGCACGGAGTCAGCGGGCATCACGCGCAGCAGTCCCATGACCGCCAGCGCACCCAGCAGCGCCAGCAGCGGGAACCCGGCCTGCCATGCGTTCGCGTGCGCGATCAGCCAGCCGATCAACGGCATCCCCAGCAGGAACGCCCCCGACCAGCTTAGCTCGGTCAAGGCCATCGCCTGCCCGCGCTGCGCATACGGCACACGGTCGCCGATGTACGCCTGCATCGCCGGGTCGAATACCAGCTTAGCGACCCCGGCCAGCATCAGCCCCGCAAACAGCGCCGGATACGTGGGCCAGATCATCACCAGCGCCATGCCACCCGCAAACGCCGCCATCGCTACGATCATTGCCACCTTGCGCCCGCGCACGTCCGCCAGCGATCCAAACGCCGGGCTGACCAGCCCCAGACCCGAACGCGCCGTCACGACCAGCGCGACGGTTTCCAGGTCCACGCCCAGGCCGCGCGCGAAGGTCGGCAGGAAGGGGTACACCATGCGGTGCCCGGTGTTGAGCACCAGCCGCGCCAGCGTCAGCACGATCAACTGCATACGCAATGTGGCAGGCACACGCCCGTTTATCACGGTTTGCTCGCTCACGGGATCGTACTCAGCGGAACAGTCGTGCCGCCCGGCGTGGGATACGGGTTGTGCCAGCCGCGCATATCCGCGAAGCCGTCCGCGATTATCCAGCCGCAGATCACCGGCCCGCCGTAACGATCCGGGATCGGGACGCCGGTGATCTGCG
>CAZMNL010000737.1:0-2086 GCA_964567525.1 uncultured Anaerolineaceae bacterium | reverse complement strand
CACCCGATCTATACTTGAGCCTTCCAAAATGCAAAGTAGCCACACCCCTTTTTTTGCTCCCCAAATGCGGTATCATGGTGTGCGTGTATTTTTTCGCGTATCGTGGAACGCTGGAGGATCGATGACCGCAACCTATCGCGTGGAGCAACGCACCCCGACCGTAGACGAGCACCGCGCCCTGTTCGAGGCGGTGGGCTGGACGGTCTACGCGCCGCAGGCCGCCGAGATTTCGCTGCGCAATTCGTTGTGCGGCGTGGTGGTTTTTGATGGCGAGACGCTGATCGGCATGGGGCGCGTGATCGGGGATGGTGGCAAATTCTTTTACGTGCAGGATGTCGCCGTGCTGCCCGGCTACCAGAAACAGGGCATCGGACGCCTGATCATGGACCGGCTGCTGGACTGGATCAAGGCGCACGCCCCGCACGAGCCGTTTGTGGGCCTGTTTGCGACCGATGTCGCGCAGAACTTCTACCAGTATTACGGCTTTGAGGAGCGCCGCGAAGTGCTCAGCGGCATGTGGAACGTGTTCCCGGTCGATAACACCGGGGCAGGGGAAGCCTGAAATCGCCAGGTACGCAGGTCAAACACACAAAGGGGCAGTCCTGATCGCAGGAGGCCCCTTTTGAGTCGTCCCCAGCGCAGCGGATCAGACGTGTTCTTTGGCGAGCAGGCGCAGCAGCAGGTTACTGAGCGCGTCCGGCTGGGCAAGATCGACGGTGTAGAGCTGCGTTGAGCCGGGCAGCGCGCGGTATTCCTCGCTTGTGCGGTCGGCGAGCTTGTCGGCAGTGCGACCGGTCCCGCGCACGGTCACGATCGGGTTGCCGAGCGCCGCGTGCCGCTTGACCTCGTTCAGCACAATCTGCCCGCCGTTGATCACCAGCGCGATCCCCGGCTTGCCGGACGCTTGCAGCAGCCCGGTGATCATCGGCGATTCGCTGCCGAAGTCGTCGCCGTCCACAAAGATCAAATGCGTGTGGGATGGGTTCAACGCGATGCGCTGCTCGTCCAGCGGCGGCCCGCCGGGATACAGCGCGAAGCGGTGCGGAGTCACGCCCAGCAGCGGAAAACTGCTGCCGAACTGCTGGCAGGCTTCGCCCAGGATGCGCGCAACGCCGCTTTGGGTTGCGCCGTCGATGACCAGCAAGCGCTGTTTTTGCGCCAGCGGAACCAGGGCGGTGACCAGGAAGTGGCGCACGGTATCCAGCAGGTCGAGCGCCATGCCGCCCGCGCCGCCATGTACAACCACTGTGCCGGTATAGGGTGGCAGGTCCAGGGCGGCGAGCGCCTGGGCCGGGGGATAGGTGGCGGGGACGTGGATCGCGCGCGCGCTGCGCTGCTCGTCGAAACGAATGGTGAACGGTGCGTTGGTCGTACTCATCGTTTTTCCTCTTCGCGCGCCGGATGCCGCAGCGCGCATATTATTAAACGTAACTAAGCTATTTTAAGATGTATTGGCACGTGTTTTTTCCCTAAACATTGGGTATCTTAATAAGAGTATACAGAAAATCGTGACGTGCCGTTAAATTTCTACCAGACTTCAACGCGGATTTTACGCGCTTCATACACTCGCCCGCCGGGGAGACTATCTCACACATGACCAAAATACTACCCAAACCGTTTGCCTGGGTGCCGGGCGTGAACCTCCATCCTGATCGTGTCTGTTCAAGCCGGGGTTGTCGTTACGTTTTTCTCAATGCTTAAGGGGCAGGGTGTCCATAAAAAGGAAGAACCGGGGACGCCGACCCCCGGTTCTCAAAAAAAAGGAGGAGAAGAAGAGATTTCACCCTTCGCTTGTTTATAATGATACGGTGCAAAAGCGCCTCTTTCCTAATGCTCGCACTACGTTTAGCCTACGGATACCCTACGCTTTTGATTTTCTTAATGGTTTGATCATTTTTGTGGGGCAAAGAGGCCCGCTGCGCCCGGCTCAGTTCCAGTCCAGAGCGCCGCGCGCGGCCCAGTACTGATCGGGCGGCTCGGCGAGCGAGAGCAGGTGGTCGCGCGTCTCTGCGCTGAGCGTGAGGTCCAGCGCCCGGACGTTCGACGTGACGTGTTTCACCAGCGCCGCGCCGCTGAGTACCAGGCC
>CAZMNL010000736.1:0-2089 GCA_964567525.1 uncultured Anaerolineaceae bacterium | reverse complement strand
CTTGATATCGCCCTCCATTTTACCTCATCAACCCCTTTTCAGATACGCTCTAAGGGAAGGGGACACCTGAACATTAGGTGGTGAGAACGCTCAAATGGGCGAGTTATTTCTATGGAACAGCCTAAATAGCGTTATCGCCATCATCGCCGGTCCTCAACCCACCGGCGATGTTGTCTGTCCTGCCGGTTTGGGCATCGTTGGGGCGTGATGTAAACACAAGGAGCAAACGTGATGCGCATGGTGCGACTGGGGGTGCTGATCCTGGGGGTGATCGTCGTGTGTGCGGTTGTCGCCGGGGCTGTACTGCGGGAACTCGCTGACGGGCCGGATGGCCTCATGATTAACGTCACCATCACACAGGCGGCCATCACCACCGATGAATCCTTTACGCTTACCGTGACCGTACACAACATCGACGACAAACCAGTTACCCTCACGCGCATCACGCTGGATAACGATCTGCTGCTTGGTGTGAGCGTGCAGGGCAGCGATCCACCGTCCCGCAGGCCGATTGAGCGCAGTTATCCGCTGATCGGGGACTGGGTCGAATATCCGTTCAACCGCGAAGTGGACAGCGGCGACTCGCTGGCGATCACGTTCACGCTGCACGCGACCACGCCGGGCGACTATCATGGGGATATCGGAGCCTGGATCGAAAGCGATCTGCTGGGCATGAAAACGACGCGCGCACGGTTTACGAGTCTGGCATTCAGCATAGACCAGGGGAATGACTAGTGTTCATTACTTTTGAAGGGCCGGACGGCAGCGGCAAGACAACGCAGATCGCGCCGCTGGTGGCTTATCTGCGGGAACAGGGCCGCGCGGTTTTTCAGACGCGCGAGCCGGGCGGCACATCCATCGGGGACCAGGTGCGCGATGTGCTGCACGACCTGAAAAACGAGAATATGCACCCGCACACCGAAATTTTACTCTACGCCGCGTCACGCGCGCAGCTTGTCGCCGAAGAGATTCGACCACGCCTGACGCGGGGCGAGATCGTGGTATGTGACCGTTATGCCGACAGCACGCTGGCCTACCAGGGTTACGGGCACGGTCTGGACCTGCCCACGCTGCACACGATTCTACACTTTGCGACCGGCGGCTTACAGCCGGACCTGACGATCTACCTGGATCTCAACCCGGAAGATGGCTTGCAGCGCCGCCAGCACGCCGCCGACGATGGCGAAGAGTGGAACCGCATGGATGCGCAGTCGCTCAGGTTTCACCGGCGCGTATATGCGGGATACGCGGCGCTGATACGCGAAGCCCCCGACCGCTGGGCGCGCATCAACGCCACTGCCACGCGCGACGCGATCCAGGTGCAGATTCGCGCGGTGGTCGCGGCGCGGTTGGCAACATCCTGAGTGCGGCGCGGTTACAGATCGTCCAGCCCCCCCGAATCACTGCTCGCGGCTGTATCCGGCAGGCTGGGCATATCGGGCACATCCGGCAGGCTGGCCTCGATATCTTCCGGAGAATCGCCGCGTTCCAGCCGGTTCACCACCTCGTCAAACTCTGGCCCTACGTCCTCGCCCACCTCGTCGCGCATTTCGCGCAGCATCCGGCCCAACGCGCGCGGGTCGTCGCCGATCTGGTCGAAAGCCTCATCAAGTGCGGTTTCATCACTGATCTCGTCGGACATAAAGCGCGCGACCGCCGTGCGCCGGAACGCCACGCGCGAGATCAGGCGCGTGAGGTTGGTGCTTCTACAGTGAGGGCAGATGTGGATCGCGGCGTCGTAGTCGGCATATGTTTTATAGCGCAGCGTGACCTTACGCCCGCAGTCGTCACAGCGATATTCATAAACTGGCATAGGGTTCCCTTCCCTCTTGAGCGAATAGACTGCTTCCTGCTGTCAGATTAACACGCGCGCGCCACCTGTCAAGCCGGATTTAACAGGGTTCTAACGCGGGATCGCGCGCCGGATACCCGCCCGCCTGCACCTTTTGCGCTAGAATCAGCGTACTATCTGGCAGCGATGGTCATCAGTCCACCGGCTGCCGAGCACACTAACAAGGGACACGACTCTGATGAAGACCGCCCCGAGCGGTGCGGCCAGATGAGGCGGCGGCGCCCCGTTGCGCATGGT
>CAZMNL010000735.1:0-2089 GCA_964567525.1 uncultured Anaerolineaceae bacterium | reverse complement strand
AAGGTCGAGATGTTCCATATCGGCGGGTGAGCCTCACCCCCCGGTGCCCTCTCGCGTGACCTGCGGTCACGATCTGGAGAGGGGGAGAAAGTGTCTTATAAAGCGCCTTTCCGGATATGGGAACGTAGGACAGTATTTCATCAGGGATATCATGCACATACACGTCACATTTTACGGCGTGCTGAAGCAGGACGCCGGTACAACGCAGACCACGCTCGAACTGCCCGGCGACGCGCCCACCGTGCGGGCGCTGGCGAATACGCTCGCGGTGCTGTACCCGGCGATGGTGGACCGGCTGGGGACGGTGGCGTTTGCCGTGCAGGATCAGCTTGTGACGCCGGAACACACGTTACAGGACGGCGACCGGGTGGCGCTGCTGCCGCCCGTGAGTGGAGGGTAGACACAGTGGGACGTTGTATTCAGCAAGAACCGCTGGCGGTCGATCCGCTGCTGCACGAAACCGAGGACTCCGGCAGCGGCGCGCTGGTGGTGTTTTACGGCACGGTGCGCAATACCAACGACGGGCGACCGGTCAGGTCGATGGCCTATGAAGCGCATGTCAGCATGGCGGAAAATGTGCTCGCGCAGATCGAGCGCGAAACGTTGGAGAAGTTCGACATTCGTCGCTGCCGCATTCAGCACCGCACCGGCCACCTGGAACTCGGCGAGCCGAGCGTGATTATCGTGGTGCGTGCGGCGCATCGCGGCGAGGCTTACGACGCGTCGCGCTACGCGATTGACGAACTCAAGCAGCGCGCGCCGATCTGGAAAGAGGAACACTACGCCGACGGCGACAGCCGCTATCTGGACGGCGTGCCGCTGGCCGCACCCGAATGAGGAAAACCCGTGAAAGACGTAACGCACAAAGACCATACCCACCGCGAGGCTATCGCGGAATCGATCATCACCATGCCGCCGGAGGTGCAGGCCATGCTGCGCGAGCGGCGGCTCGAAAAAGGCGACGCGCTGGAGATCGCGCGCGTGGCGGGCGTGCTGGCCGCCAAACATACGCCGGACATGATCCCGTTCTGCCACCCGCTGCCGATCACGGGCACAGACGTGATCTACGAGTTCCTGCCGGAAGGCGTGCGCGTGGTGACGCGCGTCCGCACCCATGCCCCGACCGGCGTCGAGATGGAGGCGCTCGCGGCGGCGAGCCTGGTGACATTGACGCTGTACGACATGCTCAAGCCGCACACGCAGGACCTCTGCATCACGCAGACGCGCCTGCTGCGCAAGACCGGCGGCAAAAGCGGCGACGTGCGCATCGATGCGTCCATCCCCGCCGAATTCGAACCTGGTGATTAGGTTACTGAGGGTATAGCAACGTGGCACAACAACGAACCCCCACACCCGAAGAGCAAGCCGCCAACAGGCGCATTATCCGCCGTGTTTTCGGGGGGCTGGGCATCGTCTCGGTCATCCTGGGCGTGTTGATTATGATCGTGCTCGGCGCGGACGCGATCCGCCTGCGAGGTGGCCCGGAGCAGATGACGCTGCCCGAGGTGGCTGCGGTCGCCAGCGAGACGCGCACCTATGCCGCATTGACCGGCGCAAGCTGGCACTGCGACAGCATCGCGTACATAGAGGGGCTGTCCGGCAGCGATTTCAGTCGCAGCGCATTCGTGCGCAAACCGGGAACGCGCTATACCGACATCATGATCACCGACGAGACGCGATCCGTCGCCGTGATGGTCACGCTTTCGGGCAAAGTCACCTGTGATGACCTGGACGACAAACAGCCGTCCGGGTTTGTCTACGCGGTGGATGGTCGCTTAGGCGGGATGAACGCGCCCGCACGCGCGATCATCAACGATGCCGACACGGTGCTGACGATGTGCGGGTACTGCGGCGTTGAAAACGCGCGTACCGGCCTGATCGTGGGCGGGGCTTTTGCGCTGATGGGCGTGGGCCTCTTTGTGCTGGTGTGGTTCATAAACCGCGCCGAACACAAACCGGAAACGTCGTAGCGCGTGCTTTGGCAGGTATATCGACCGGGGCGGATCATCAACACGATCCCGCCCCGGTTTGGCTTTTAAACGGGTGTGGCTATTTTACGTTTGAGCCATAATCGATGACTGTTTCACTG
>CAZMNL010000734.1:0-2094 GCA_964567525.1 uncultured Anaerolineaceae bacterium | reverse complement strand
GTGATCGTCGGGGAAGACCACGGTTTCGAAGCGCGACAGCGATCCATTGACGCGCTCCACGCCGAGCACCAGCGGCACGCCAGCGCCGGACTCCTCAACGGCACGGCGAAACGCGCGGTTCGCCAGCACGGGCGGACGGAATCCCGGATCGAGCGCGGGGACGATGTTCGGTTTGATCAGCTTTAACGCCTGGGACATGATTGCTTGACTCCTCAAAAAAGTAGCTTTAAGCTGTAAGCTTTCAGCGGTCAGCGAAGAACAGTCGGCCATCAAGAACGCATACTGCTTCGCACGTCCAGCGCGGTTTACCGTGCTTTCGATATTTAGCCTGCTGCTTGAGCGGCAGGCGCAGCCCGATCACCACTCACTGATAACTGACCACTGATGACGGTCTACTGCTTACCGCGTTACCGTCACCTTCGTCAGGCCGCGTGGCTGGTCCACCTCGTGCCCCTTGACCAGCGCCAGCCGCATCGCGAACACCTGCCCGTGCAGCACCGCGACCACCGGCGACAGCCATTCGGGGATGTCTTCCGGCAGGCGCATGACCTGCTGCGCGTGTTCGAAGACGGAGTCGTCGTTGGAGATCACCAGCAGTTCGGACTGCTTCTCGTGCAGCTTCTTGAGCAGGTCCACCACCACCGGCAGCGTCTTACCCTTCGGCGCGATGGCGAGCACCGGGAACCCCTGGTGAATGACGGCAATCGGCCCGTGCCGGAAGTCGGCTTCGCTGTAGGCGTCACCCGTGATATAGCACAGTTCCTTGACCTTGAGATTGATCTCAAATGCGGTGCAGTAGTTGAAGCCGCGCCCGATGACCGCGAACTGGCTCATGTAGCGGTAGCGTTCGACCCACTTCGTTTCGTGTAGCGGCCCGGCGATATGGTGTGTAAGCGTCTGAGAGGCGTAATGCGGCAGCTTCGCCAGCATGGTCTGCTGCTCAGCATCCCCGGCAAGTGCCGTCACCAGCATCGCTATCGCGGTAAGCTGCGCGGTGTAGGTCTTGGTCGCTGCGACGCTGAGTTCTTCGCCCGCGCCCAGCGGCAGGTGATGCGCGGCGGTGTGCGCCATCGGCGAGTCCGTGTCATTGGTGATCGAGACGGTCAGCGCGCCCTGCTCGCGCGCATCTTCGAGCACCTGCCGCACGTCTTCGCTCTGACCGGACTGCGAAATACCGATCACCAGCGCGCGGCCCAGGTTGGGCGGCGTGTCGTAGAGCGTGTGCAGCGAAGGCGTCGCCAGCCCGACGGGCAGCCGGGCATGTGCGCCAAACAAATATTGCGCGTAGCGGGCGGCGTTATCGGATGTGCCGCGCGCGGCGATATGAATAAACGCCGGATCGAACGCGCGGATCGCGTCCGCAATGGCGCGGGCGGTGCCGGTCTGTTCGCTGACCAGGCGTTGTAACACGGTCGGCTGTTCGGCGATTTCCTGTTCGAGGTGTATGACCATCGGGTGCATTCCTTTTACGCTGCAAACCTGTTGACACACTTCTCATTTTAGCCTATACTTTGTTTGTAGTCAATACAAACAAAGAAACGTCAAAAAAATGAAACTGTCCCAACGCAGTGCTAATCATAACCTGATGCGCACCATCAACCGCAGCCTGATCCTGAGTCACCTGCGCCGGTACGCGCCGCAGTCCCGCGCCGAACTCGCCGAGCGCACCGGGTTGACGCGCTCCACTGTTTCCAGCCTGGTAGACGGGTTGGCGGCGGAGATGCTCGTCCACGAAACCGGAATCGGCCCTTCGCGCGGGGGGCGGCCCGGCACACAGTTGGAACTCAACCCGACAGGCGGCTGTGCAGTGGGCGTCGAGATCACCGGCGACTCGGTGCTGGTCATGCTGACGGATTTTGTCGCGCGCCCGCTGTGGGAACAGCGCTTCGCTATTGACGATCCTGACCCGGAAGTTGTCATCCCGCGCGCCGAAAGTCTGATCGATGCGGCGCTGACCTACAACGCCGGTCATGGCGCGATGAAACCATTGGGGATCGGGCTGGGCATTTCGGGTTTAGTCAGTGTGGAAACCGGCACGCTGAAGGCTTCCGCGACCCTGGGCTGGCGCAATATCGCGTTTCGCGCCCTGTGGAA
>CAZMNL010000733.1:0-2095 GCA_964567525.1 uncultured Anaerolineaceae bacterium | reverse complement strand
GCAGCAGTACGCCGGATCACCGCGCCAACAGCGCCGGGGACGCCGGGGATTCGCTATCGGGCCGGGGATCATCTTCGGCTGTGTGGGCGTCGTCGGCGTGGTAATGATGGGCTTCCTGGTCGCCTTCCTGCTGGCGTATGATCACTACAGCGGCAAACTCGATGACGAGTTGGACAAGCTCGAAAACATCGCCAATTACGAGACGTTCGAGTCGTCGGTGCTCTACGACCGCGACGGGAACAAGCTCTACGAGTTGATCGACGAGGGTCGCCGCACGCCCATCGATCTCGACCAGGTGCCCAAGCACATGATCGAAGCGACTATCGCGCTCGAAGACGGCACATTCTACGAGAATCGCGGCATCGACGTGCCGAGTATCGTCCGCGCGGGCTGGCAGTACGTGCGCTACGGGTACATCGTCTCTGGCGGTTCGACCATTACGCAGCAGTTGATCCGTAACGTGCTGTTCACCGACGAGTACAAATACGAGCAGTCGCTTAACCGCAAACTGGATGAGGCGCTGCTGGCCGTCAGCCTGACGCAGCGCATGGGCAAAGACGAGATTCTCGAACTCTACCTGAACGAGATTCCCTACGGCAACCTGGCGTATGGTATCGAGGCGGCGGCGCAGACCTATTTCGGCAAGCCTGCGTCCGCGCTGACGCTCGGCGAGTCCGCGCTGCTGGCCGGTTTGCCGCAAGCGCCCGCCAATCTCGACCCACTGAACCCCGACCCGCAGGTGCAGCGGCGCGTGATGGAGCGCCGTAAGCTGGTGCTGGACCTGATGGTGAAGGACGGTTATATCACGCGCGCCGAGGCCAACGCCGCCTATGCCGAGCCGCTGAACTTCGTCAGCCCGGATATCCGCCTGGAAAACGCGCCGCACATGGTCGTATATGCCCAGGGTGCGCTGGAAGACCTGCTCACGCGCGAGCTGGCGCTGTCGCAGGACGAGATCAAGCGTATGATCGCGCGCGGGGGCCTGCGCATCTACACCAGCATCGACATGGACTTTCAACGGCTCGCCGAGTCGATGGCGCGGCAGCAGGTCGCGGCGCTGAAAGCCAGCCGCAACATGAATAACGCCGCTGTCGTGATCATCCAGCCGGTCACGGGTGAGATTCTGGCTATGGTTGGTTCGGTGAACTACGACGACGAATCGATTGACGGGCAGGTGAACATGGCAAACGCGACCCGGCAGCCGGGCAGCGCGATGAAGCCGTTCACCTACGCCGCCGCCCTGGAGCGCGGCTGGACGCCCGCCAACGTGATCTGGGATACCCGGATACGAGTCGAGATGCCTGGCGGCGCGCCCTACGAGCCGGTCAACTACGACAACACCTGGCACGGCCCGGTGCGCGTGCGCGAGGCGCTGGCGAACTCGTACAATATCCCGGCGGTGCAAACGCTGCGCTCGATAGGCCTGGATTACTTCATCTGGATGATGAACCGGGTGGGCGTCAGCAGCCTGCAAGACCCGTCCAATTACGGCCCGGCGCTGACCCTGGGCGGCGGCGAAGTGACGCCGCTGGAACTCACCACCGCTTACGCGACGCTGGCGAACGGTGGCGTTTATGTGCCGAACACCGCGATTGTGTGCGTTACTAACCTGTCCGGCGAGATCATCTACGAGTACGAACAGCGCTGCCCCGCGTCTGCGCGCCTGACCGCGAAATCGATCAGCGAGCGCGCCAGCGGTCAGCCGGTGATGGACCCGCGTATCGCGTTCATCATCAGCCACATTCTCGCCGACAACCAGGCGCGCACCCCCGCGATGGGGTCCAACAGCCCGCTGTATACGCCCGGCATCCCGACCTCAGCCAAAACCGGCACGACCAACGATTTCCGCGATAACTGGACGGTGGGCTTTACGCGCAATATCGCGGTGGGCGTGTGGACCGGCAACACCGACAACGCCGAAATGTTTAACGTCTCCGGCCTGGACGGGGCCGCGCCGATCTGGAACAGCATCATGAACGGCATCTACAACAACCCGGCGCTGCTGTATACGCTCGGCAACCAGCAGCCGGACGACGCGCACCTACAACCGCCCGGCGGCGTTTACCAGCGCCAGCTATGCAACATCACGCGCGCG
>CAZMNL010000732.1:0-2096 GCA_964567525.1 uncultured Anaerolineaceae bacterium | reverse complement strand
AGCGTGGCGGTCAGGTAGCGGTTAGCGTCTTTGGGACGGTTCGCCACGTCGCGGATCACGATCAGGCCCATGCCGAATTCGGGGATCGCCGCGCCGACCGCCATCAGCGCGCCGATGGTCCCATACGTGCCGTAGCCCTCCGCGCCAAGCCAGCGCGCCAGGATCAACTGCCAGGCGAACAGCATCCCCTTGGAGACGACGTTCGAGAGCGCCAGTGCCGCCGCATTCCGCGCGGCACGCTGCGCGGTCCCCGCCGCAAACCCGCCCTGATCACTCTCCCGTGTACCTGTCTCCGGCGGTACGATGGCGGCCTCCGGCGGGGTGGGATCAGGGTCTATCACTGTTCGCTGCCTTTACGCTCAATCGCCTGCGCGTAAACGTCCGCCATCTGCGCGGCGACCTGCGCCCAGGTGTAGCGATCTTCGATCATCCGGCGGGCGGCGCGGCCTATCGACTCGCGGAGGTCGGCGTCGCTGAGCAGGTCGCATAACACGTCGCTGATCGCGCCGATCTCGCGTTCGACCACAACCCCGGCCCGCCCTTCGACCACTTCCGGGAAGTTGCAGCCGGGCGTCAGCAGCACGGGCAGCCCGCAGGCCATCGCCTCTAACACCGCCATCGAGAAGCCTTCACCGACGGCGGGCAGCGCGAACAGGTCCGCCGCCGCCAGCGCCGCGAGTTTGTCCTGCCCGGTGAGCATGCCGGTGAAGATCACATAATCGCGCAGCCCGGACAGCGCCACCTGTGTTTCGAGCGCGGCGCGCATCCCCTCATCCGGCCCGGCGATCAGCAGGTGCGCGGTGGGTTCACAGGCGAGCGCGTCCAGAAACGCCGGGACCAGGAATTGTAACCCCTTACGCGCGTGCAGCCGTCCCAGGAACAGCACCACCGGCCCCGATCCGAGTTTCCACCGCGCGCGGAAATCGTCACCGGACGGCAGCGCGGCGAAGTCGTCCAGGTGCACGCCGTTGGGCACGGTGTAGATGCGGTCATCCGGCAGATCGACGCCGCACGCGGCCCACACTGCGCGGGCGTCGGCGGCTTCGCTGGCGGTCAGCGCGATCACGCCGTCGAAGCGCGGCAGCAGCCGCCCGCCCAACGCACGATCCCACAGGCGCTTGATCGACGTGCGCCCGGTGTCGTAGGGCAGGGTACCGTGCGGCGAGACGAGCAGCGGCACGCCTAACCGGTTAGCGACCGGGGCGGCGCGCAGATTTTCGACCGTGCGCAGTTCGTGGACATGGATCGCGTCGATCTGGCGCTCGCGGACCAGGCGCGCGGCGGTTTGCGCGATGCCCTGCGGCGTGGAGAGGTTCAGCCGCCCGCGCAGCCAGTTTGAGCGGTTACGCACGCGGATCACGTCCACGCCGTCGATAGTCTCGCTCAAAGTGGGGATGCGCTCGGTCGGGCTAAGCGTGTCGGTGGTCAGCACGGTGACGCGGTGCCCGGCCTGGACCAGCGCGCGCGTCAGGTCGGCGGCGGCGCGCACCGATCCGCCGTAGGTCCATGCCGGGGTGTAGTAGGGAATAATATGCAGCAGGTTCACCGTGTACCGCCTTTGCTGCGCGCGCGCAGTCTCTTAAACAGCACGGGCCACACGCGAACTAGCGTGATCGCCGCGAGAATGAACAGAAACGGGTCGGCGGGCGCGCGGTAGCGCGTGGACGGGTGGAAGATCACATACGTGATCGTGATCGCGGCGAACACCGCCACCAGCGGCCCGACCTCATCGCCGCGCCGCCCACTGATCGCCAGCCCGATCACGCCGAGCAGCAGCAGCGGCGCGAAGTACAGCAGATGCACCACGCGCGCCGCACGGAACGCCAGCGAATCGAATTGCAGCACCGCGTCATCGACCAGGTACGGGTCGGGTGGCAGGTCGTAGGGCATGATCAGCGGACTCCACAACACCCACAGCTTGGTCCCGAAGATATGCCGCCATTCGCCGGGGTTCTCGCGCAGATAGTCGAGCGCCTTTTTGCGGTGCCAGCGGTCGGCTTCGGTTTCGCTCAGGTCGTCGGGCGCGAGTTCGATGCAGTCCACCCACTGCGCATCCCACCCGCGCGCGAGATAATCATCCACACAGGCGTTATTAC
>CAZMNL010000731.1:0-2097 GCA_964567525.1 uncultured Anaerolineaceae bacterium | reverse complement strand
TGGTGACTTCCTCGCCCTCGATGTAGTCGATGATCTCGAACGCGGGGCCGAGCAGGTGCGTTAGCCCTTCGCGGTCGATTCCGGCGCGCCGGCCTGAGTCGCGCATGTGCGGCAGGAAGGCGTACAGCAGCAGCGCCGCACCGGGCCGCGCCAGCCGGGTCACGTTCGCCGCGTAGCCGGGCCGCGCGCCCAGTGGCAGCCCGTGCAGACAGCCCACGTCGATCAGCAGGTCAAACGGCGGGGCGTGTGCGAGCAAAGCCGGGCGCGACACGTCGGCGCTGAGGAACGTCAGCGATCCGGGAAACGCGCCGCTGCGCGCCTCGCGCCGCGCCCTGCGCCGCGCCAGCCGGACCGCGTTCGGCGCGAAGTCCACGCCGGTCACGTCCCAGCCCTGTTGGGCGAGATGGATCGCGGTCGTGCCGGGGCCGCAGCCGAGGTCCAGCGCGCGACCGGGCGCGCCGTCGTGGGCGTCCAGCCAGCCGGTGATCTCCGGCGGCACGATGCCCGAATCCCAGGGTACGTTGCCAGTAAAGTAACGCCAGATGAAGCGGAATTGTCGTCGTAGAGTCATGGTAGAATGTCTGGTTCCCCTATTTGTTTTTGCCATTTTACGGCGCGCGGCGCTGCGCCACGACGTACAGATCGGCGTCCAGCTTGCTCGACGCGATCCAGCCGGGGATGCTCACGCCGAAGTCCGACGCATCGATCACGATCTGCGCGGCCAGCGTGAGCGTGTCGCCCTCGCGCGTGAGGGTGGTCGGGATCGTGTAATCGACGATCTCGCCGTGCAGCTCCAACTGCCCGTTCAGATCGACGGTCTGCGCCGCGCCGGTGGTCGTGCCGGTGGTCGTGCCTAAGTCGGGCAGCGGAGCGCGGCTGCGCGCGAGAAAGACGCCGTCCGGGTAGGTTTCGACTTCCAACGCGCGGCGCATGACAGCGTTTACCTGGTCGCTGCCAATATCCAGCGTGCGCGCGTCAAACGTCAGGTTGGCGATCACGGTCCAGCCGCCATCCTCGCGCACCAGTTCGAGCGTGCCCGGCCCCATCTCGAACGCGCCGTTGATCATGCCCAACGCGGAATCAACCGTCACGGCAAGCTGCGACTCGTCCGGCAGCACGCGGTAGAACTGCGCATCCGGGACGGGCGTGGGCGTGACAAGCCGCGCGGACTGCGGGACGGCGTCCGCGCCCCACCACGTGATCGCGGCGATCACGGCGGCGAGGATCACCGCCCCGGCCAGCATCCCCAGGGCGGCGCGTCTGCGGTCAATTCTGCGCATGGTGATATCTCTCCTGGCTGTGTGAGCGTTAGACAGACTATCGCACAAGTGATGCGCGATGATTACCGGTCATGCGTGTTGAACAGGCGCACATAGCGGTCGCGCCCGGCCAGGTCCACCGGGGCCAGCGCGCCGTCGTTCAGCGGGTGCGGCGGCGGAAGCGCGAACCCGGCGAGCATCGCGGCTTCGTCCGGCGAATACAGCGTCACCAGCAGCATCCCACCCGGCGCGAGCATCTGCGGCAGGCGCGGGAGGGCGGCCTGCCATGCCTGCGGGTGACGGAACAGGTCCGGATGGCGCACCAGGACCAGGCCGAACGGCAGGCGCAGCACGTCCGGCAGGCTGCGCATATCGGCTTGCAGCAGGCACAGGCCCGGATCATAGCTGCGCGCCTGGCGCAGCGCGACCCCGTCCACATCCACGCCGTACAGCGTCCAGGCCGGGCATACGCGCCGCAGCGTCAGCGCGTCCGGAAACACCCCGCAGCCAACGCTGAGCGCACGCGGTACGGGCGCTGCCGGTAACTGCTTCAGGATGCTTTCGAGGCGCGGCAGCGGCTCCGGGATCATAGAAATTCCTCAGCGGGTGGGGACTCGTGGGTGTCAGTCCGCGTCGTTGCCGGACTGGTTCCGCAGGTACGCCAGGATGAACGGGTTATGCGCGCGTTCGTAGCCGATAGTCGTGCTGTGCATGTGCCCCGGCGCGACGTTAAACCCGTCCCCCAGCGGCAAAAGCTGCTCCATGATCGAGCGCATCAGCAGGTCAAAATTACTGCCCGGCAGGTCGGTACGCCCGATACTGCCCAGGAACAGGCAGT
>CAZMNL010000730.1:0-2110 GCA_964567525.1 uncultured Anaerolineaceae bacterium | reverse complement strand
GGTCGAATTCGCGCCGCCGCAGCGTGCCGCCGAACAGCACCCGGACGGGGGCGTTGTCGATGGTGGTTTCGACGCCAATCGCCTTCCAGTACTGCGCGATCACCTGCTGTAGGCGTTCGCGCGTCTGGTCGCCGGCGGTGGTCATAAAGCGGAGCCGCAGCGGCGCGCCCGACGCATCCCGCCGAACGCCGCCGCGCCCGAATCGTTCTCCTTAGCGACAGCGACTATCCGGTCAATGAAATCGCCGAAGCCATCGGCCTCAGCGAGAGCACCGTCCGCCAGTGGCAGCGCGAATGGAGCAAGCAGCGACTCGACATCTTCCCTAATTATACCGAATCCAGCCAGGTGCCGGTCGGTGATGGGGCCGTCCCTCCAACCGGTGACAAGCCCGAACCCGCGCGTGTAGCAGCAGCGGATCACGGCGACCAGGCGCTCGCCGCCTATGTCAATGATGGCGGCGAAATCGACGACGAATTGGAAGACAGCGACTCTCAAGCCGCCCGCGACATGTCCGCCCCGGCGTTTGCGCCGCGCCTGGTCTTCGAACCGCGCAAATCAATGGGGATGCTGCCCGACGACCCGATGGCCGAAGCCGGGCGCAAAGCGATCCTGTTCCACTTCGAACGCTTGATCCGCCACGAACCGGGCAGCCGCCTGGGGGACGACATCGAAGAAGTGCATGATATGCGCGTCGCCACGCGCCGGATGCGCAGCGCATTTCGCATCATGTCCCCGTACTTTAAAAAGGACGTGATGCAGCCCTTTAACGACGAACTGCGGCAGGTGGCGCGCGCGCTGGGGGCCGTGCGCGATCTGGACGTGTTCATCGACAAGGCGCAGCGCTTCGCCGAAAAACGCGCCGGGATGGAACTCGACCTGCTGCTGCAAGCGTGGTATCTCGAACGCCGCGATGCCCGTATGGACCTGATCGATCACCTGGACAGCAAAGCGTTTCGCCGCTTTGTGAAGGACTTCCACCGCTTTCTGACCACGCCGGGCAAGGGCGTGAAGTCCAGCGCCGAGCCGCCCGAAGATGCCAACGCGCTGATCGCTTACCAGGTGCGGCACGTCGTCCCGCAGTTGATCTACGCGCGTTACGAGCGTGTGCGCACCTACGAAACCGTGCTGGACGGTGCGCCGGTCAGCACGCTGCACGCGCTGCGCATCGATATCAAGCGCCTGCGTTACGCGGTCGAGTTTTTCGTCGAGGTGCTGGGGCCGGAAGCCAAAGCCGTGATCGAAGCCTGTAAAACCATGCAGGATCACCTGGGCGATCTGAACGACGCCGAAGTCGCCATCGACCGGCTGACCGCGTTCGTCACGGCGCATAACGCGCAGTTCAGCGGCATTCCCAAGTTCATCCGGCCCGATATCAGCGGGGTGGAAGCGTATCTCGTGGCGCAGCACGCCGAACGCCAACGCCTGCTCGATACCTTCCCGCAGGCGTGGGCGGTGTTCAATGGTGAGGCTTTCCGGCGTAACCTGGGGCTGGCGGTCGCGGGGCTGTAGCAGCCGGGGGCATCGGTTTCACCTGTGCGCCCCCGGCCCTACTCGATACGCACCGCCACGAACTCCCAGCTCAGCGTGGAGCGCCACGACCCGTCGCCCGCTTCGACCGCGACCTGGATTTTCAGCGGGTAGTTGCCGGATGTGCTGAAACCCAGCGCGCTGTAGGGCAGGAACAATTCCAGCGCGGCATCCCCGGCGTAGAGCGTCTGCGGGCAGCACGGCTCAATCGGCTCGATGGCGCGCACGGCCCCGGCGTCGTCGCGGTACTGCGGCGGTGCGGCGGGGTTCAGCAGCGGCGCGGACGCGAGATCGTCATGGAACACGCGCGCGACCACCTGCGCGGCCTGCTGCTGCCAGCCCGTGATCGTGAACATTATCTCGAACGTGATCCCGCTTTCGCCATAGCGTACCGCGTTATGCCGGAGCTGCACGGCCTGCGCCTCGACCAGCACCGGCAGCGCGTAGGGCAGCGCGCCGGAGGTGTCGGGTAGGGGGGTGTCCGGCGCGGCGTCCGGCGTGATGGCGTCCAGCGCCATCGTGAACGAGTCCCCCTCGGTGAGCGCCATTAGCGCCACCTGTGCCGGTCGGATGCCGCCCAGCC
>CAZMNL010000729.1:0-2112 GCA_964567525.1 uncultured Anaerolineaceae bacterium | reverse complement strand
CTTGGGGTCCACCATGATGAACTGCACGTCTTCGGGCGTGTTCTGCAAGAGCAGGCACGAGATCACCGAGTTGACACACACCGATTTACCGGAGCCGGTCGTACCCGCGATCAGCAGGTGCGGCATGGCGGTCAGGTCCGCTGCGACGGGCGTGCCATCCACCGCCAGCCCTAGCGCGATACGCAGCTTAGAGTCGATTTTCTCGAACTCTTCCGCCTCCATAATGTCGTACAGGCCCACCAGCGCGACTTCGTCGTTCGGCACTTCGATACCCACAAAGCCCTTGCCGGGAACCGGCGCTTCGATACGGATCGTCTTGGCGGCCAGCGCCAGCGCGAGGTCGGCATCCAGGCGCGCGATCTGGCCCACCTTGACGCGCATCTTCTTGCCGCCGCGCCCGATCAGGTAGTCCGGCTCGATGCCGAACTGCGTGATCACCGGGCCGGGGTTGACTTCCACAACCTTACCCGGCGCGCCGAAACTAGCGAGCGTATCTTCGATCACGCGCGCCTTGTCCAGCAGAATCTCGTCGTTAATGCGCTGTTCATCGCCGCGCTGCAATAGTTTACGGAAGTCGGGAACGGTCCACGTATGCTCGGCCTGTGCATTCGGGCGGGCGGCGCGCGCATCGGGGGCATTACGCCCGCTGGCAGCGGCGGCGGTCGGTTCTGCCGGGCGGCGCGGCTGCTCGCGGGTGCCACCATCCCCGCCGGGCAGCGCCGACGGTCCGCGTCCTTCCAGCGAGCGGCGGCGGATATTGGGCTGCGACCGTTGTTCCGCTGCGGGTTGCGCGGCGGCGGTCCTTTCCGCAGCGGGTTGCTGCCGGGCGGGTTGTTCGGCGCGCTGTGCGGGCGGTTCTACGCGCTGCGTAGGCGCGGGTGCGGGACTCGTCGCATCGGACGCCGTTTCGCGTGCCGTTTCAGGCCCGGTGGCCTGTGCCGCCGCTGACGGTTCAGGGGGGGCGGGCGTTTCGCTGCGTGGCGCTGCCGGTTTCTCAACGGGTTCCGCAGGTTGGGCTTTCGCGTTGTCTACCGCCGCTTCGGGCTTCTCCGGTTGGGCGTCTTGCTTTGCAGCCGCAGGTGTGACCGGCGGCTGCTGCGGCTGAACAGGCGGGCGACGTTCCGGAACATCAGGCTGGCGCAGCGGGTCAGACCGCGTTGGGCGCTGGTTGTCCGGACCGGACGGTGCTCCAGGGGCACTCTGACCCCGGTTGAGCCAGGAAGCGCCCTGCAAGTTACGCTCACGCATCTGGCGCAGTTCATCAGCCTGCGCGCCGCGATCTGCCGGGTCTGCCTGCGCACGCGGCGGTGTGGCGGGCGCACGTTCGGCGTTCTCGTCCCTGGGGCCGCGCACGGATGGCGTATCCGTTTCCGGCGATTCAGGCTGTTCGCGGCGGTTAAGCAGCGCAGACGCCGCCGTACCCGCCACGATACCCGCTGCCGCAGCCCCAAGAAGTCCCGCGCCCCCCTTGCGATCCGCATCACCACCCGTATCACGCTCCGAGTCACTCTCGCGGGGCTTCGCCCGATCCTGTGCGCTCACACGCGGGGAACGGTCCATTTCCTGTTCGGGCGTGCGCGCCTGCGCGCGATCGGGGCGATCACGGTCCTGGTTGTCCGGGCGGGACGCCATTTCGCCGGGTGTCCGGCGCATGATCTCATCACGCGCTGTATCACGGACCGTATCACGGACCGTATCGCGCGGGCGGTCGCTGGAGTCGTCGCCGGAGTCGTCGCCGGACTGCGGCGATCTCAAGGTTGAAACCGGCTGTTCGCGGCGCGGTGCGGGGCTGTCCGCAGCAAATGCCGTCCCAAACCCACGCGGGCGATCTGCGTCGGGAGATGGCGTTTTCGCAGGCGTAACAGGCGGCGTGCCCGAAATGGAACGTTCGCGGCGAGCGGCGGGATCGGGCGCATGGCGATCCGCCGGGTCCGCATCCTTGCCGGATTCGGCACGATCCCCGGCCTGTGGTTTGGCGTCATTCTCGGCGGGCGGCGCGTCGTTATCCTGTTTGCGTGGCCGCCGGAAACGATTCAGGAAGCCGCCGGGTGCTTGATCGTCGCTGTTGTCGTCCGCACCCTGTTTGTTATCGGGATCACCGCTGGCAACGCC